>NZ_LWMU01000091.1 GCF_001639275.1 Methanobrevibacter oralis | reverse complement strand
TGAGTTAGTTAATGCAATTAGAAATATTGATGATGTTGTAAATGAATATGAAATTAAATATGATGAGTTTTATAAAAGATTCTGTTCTTTGTGCAAGGGAAAATCCGCAAAAAAAATAATCAAAAAAATTTTTTAAATATTAAAAAAAACTACGAGTAATTAATTAAGTAATGTTAAATAAATTTTGTTAGATGGTTTAAGTGAGTATTATGAAGAATGTTTTAGTATTTCCATGTGGTTCAGAGATTGGTTTAGAAATTAATAATGCTTTAAAGTATTGTAAGGATTTTGTTTTGTTTGGTGGTTCTAGTATTGATGATCATGGAAAATATGTTTATAATAATTATATTCCCAATATTCCTTTTATTGATGATGATAATTTTTTAGAGTTTATAAATTCTGTAATTGAAAAATATAGTATCGATTTAATTTATCCTGCTCATGATGATGTTGTTTTAAAGTTAGCTCAATTAAAAAACCAACTTAATGCACATGTTGTTGTTTCAAACGATAGAACTTGTGATATTTGCAGATCCAAAAGTAAAACCTATGATTTTTTTAAAGATGAGAATTTTATTCCTAAGTATTATGATATTAAAAAAGATGATTTTTACTCAGATGAGAAAGCTGAAAAGATTAATAAAGTTTTAGATAAGGAATTTCCTATTTTTTTAAAGCCAGATGTTGGACAAGGTGCTAAAGGAGTAGCTATTGCTAATAATTTTGATGATTTAAAACGCCATTTTAATGAAAATCCTGGATTGATTGCTGTTGAATATTTGCCTTATGAAGAGTATACAATTGATTGCTTTTCATCTAATGATAGATTATTATATTGTGAAAAAAGAGAACGTATTAGAGTTAAAGATGGTATTAGTGTAAATGCAACTACTATTAAAACTGAACAAATTATAAAAGACATTGCTAAAAAAATTAATTCTAAGTTGTCTTTTGATGGGGCTTGGTTTTTTCAGCTAAAAAAGGATAAAAATAATCAATATAAATTATTGGAAATTGCTCCTAGAATTGCTGGAACAATGGCATTACATAGGAATACTGGAATTAATTTTCCTCTTTTAACATTATATTCTCATTTAGGTATTGATGTGAATGTAATGACAAATGATAATAAATTAACTATTGATAGAGCGCTTATGAATAGATTTAAATATGAAATAAACTATAATCGTGTGTATCTTGATTTTGATGATACAGTTTTTGTTAAAGGAAAAGTTAACACATTTTTAATGATGTTTTTATACCAGTGTGTTAATGAAGATAAGGAGATTATACTTATTACAAAGCATGTTAAAAATATTAAGGAAACATTAAAAGAACTTAAAATTGATATTAATTTGTTTAATGATATTATTTCTTTAACAAAAGATGATGAAAAATATAAATTTATAGATTCAAGTGTTGCATCAATTTTCATTGATGATTCATTTAGTGAAAGATTTTCTATTTCAGATAAATTAAATATTCCTGTCTTTGATTTAGATGCAATAGAATCATTAATTAATTGGAAAATGTAGTTTTATAGGGGATAAATAATGTCTTGTGACTTTGAGTATAAATTATCTGTTGTTGTTTTAGTTTATAATACTGAGTATTATCTTGAAGAGTGTTTAGATTCTCTTGTTAATCAGACTTTAGATGGTATTGAGATTATTTGTGTTAATGATGAGAGTACTGACGGTAGTTTGAATATTCTTAGAAAATATGCTAGAGAGTATGATAATATTAAAATTATCGATCAAAAAAATCAGGGTGGTGCCATTGCGGGTAATAATGGTCTTAAAGTGGCTAAAGGGGAGTATGTTACTTTAATGGATTCTGATGATATAGTTGTACTTGATGCTTATGAAAAAATGTATAAAAAAGCAAAAGAAACTAATTCAGATATTGTCAGTGGTAAACCTAATTTTTATATTAGTGGTTTTCAAAGAGAGGTCATTAAAAAAAATAATATTTGGGATGGGGAAAAAACATTCAATATTGATGAGTACTTAGACATATTTTATGATGTTTTTTATTGGAATAAGATTTATAAAAGAGAATTAATTGAAAAACATGATATTTATATGATTCCAGGCAAGATTTATGCAGATGTTCCATTAGTATTTAGAGCATATTTATTTGCTAATAAAATTAGTATTATTCCAGATTTAGTTTATTTATGGCGTCGACGCTCACAAGAAGATATTATTCAAGGAAATAGTGATATTTCAATAAGTAAGAGTTTACTTGATATTAAAAATATGGAAGATAGACTTTCCACTTATTATTATTTAAAAGATTATTTCACTGAAACAAACAATGAAAAATACTTTAATCGTGTAATAAAGACTTATTTAGAAAGATTTTTTTATCCAATTAATGGAATTTTGAAAGATAAAAACTTTAAAAAGGCTTATTTAAATGTTTTAAAAGATATTTTATGTGACATCGATGATGTTTATGATAATAATTTAGATTTAAAATATAATTTATTTATTTATTTTATTCTAAATGATTTGTCTGATGAATTAGATGATTTTTTAAATTTTGATTTAAAAGAACAATCAACTATTGTTAAAAATAATAAAACTTATTGGAATTTAAAATACTTTGATAATTCTAAATACAATATTCCTGTTGAATTATTTGAAATTAAAAAAGTTGAAGAGAATTTTATAAAAATAGACGATTTATATTCTGATTCACAGTATATCTATTTTAAAAATGTTAAAATACCAATAAATATTGAAGTTAATAGTGTGAATATTTCTTTTGTAGGTTTAACTAAAAAATATGGAATATTGGAAGAGAATATTTATTCGTTCAATCTTGAAGAAAATGATGAAATAAATTCTTTTAGTGGAAAAATTAACCTTGATGATTTGGATAATATTAATACATATGACATTTTCTTAGAAGTTGTATCTATTGGTGGAAATAAAGAATTATTTCGATTAAAAGAATTTAATTTTTTAAAGAATAATGTAAAAATATTAAGTAGAAATCCTAATATTAAATTCCATTTTACAAAATTTGGTAACTTTTCTATTATAAGTTCTTATTGTAAAGATTTTTTTGAAATTTTTGCTAATGATAATTGCATAAGAATTATTCCTAATAAAAACAAACCTATTAATTATAAAATTTACATAGAATACAAAAGAAAATATGATAGAGTTTATTTCACTTTTGATGAAGATAATAGGGAATTTTATCTTGAATGGAAATATGCATTAGATAAAAATATTTTATATAATATCTATTTAGAAATAGGTAGAGGCAGATTCAAATTATCTAAAAATCAATTAAATAATTTTAATGATCAAGTAATTAAATATGGTAACAATAAAATAAAGCTCTATAACTCAAATAATATTGGGATTATAATGAAATAATATTTAAATTGATAATATGTCTGTTGATGATGTAATAAGTAGGGATAAAGTTGAAAATCCTTTAATTAGTATTGTTATTCCAATTTTTAACACAGAAGAATATCTTGAAGAAAGTTTAGATAGTGTTGTAAATCAAACATTGACAGATTTAGAGATAATTTGTATTAATGATAATTCTACTGATGATTCTTTAAAACTATTAAAAGAATATGCTAAAAAAGATAAAAGAATTATTATTATTAATAATAATGAACGTTTAGGCCCATCAGTATGTAGGAATATAGGTTTAGAAAATGTTTCCGGGGAGTATATTGTTTTTCATGATTCTGATGATTTTATAGAGTTAGATGCATATGAAAAACTTTATAATTTTTCAAACAAATTTAATCCAGATTTTGTTGTTTTTGATGCTTTAAGGGTTAATGATGAGTGTGTCATATGGGAAAGTATATTGCATGATATTTCAATATCTGGAGAAATTTTTCCAAAAACAAATATTTTAGAGTGCAATGAATTAATTTATGATACGACTTCTTGGAATAAATTCATTAAAAAGAATTTTTTTGATAAATATAATTTTAAATTTTCTGAAGGAAGAGTATATCAAGATATTTTATTTTCAATACAATTATTTTGTGCAAGTGATTGTGTAGGAGTATATCCTGAAGTTAAATATTATTGGCGAGTTAGAGATGATTCTATTACTCAAAAGGTTAATAATATAAAAAATCTTCAAGATCGTATTTTTATAACAAAAGAAGTAATTAATGTTCTTAAATCATCAAAACATGAAATATTACTTGAAAATTTATATAAAAAACTGGTAGAAATTGACATATTACAATTTATAAATGAATTAGATAATTGTGATGATGAGTATAAGAGAATTATGTATGAAATAGTAAAACCATTTGTTAAAAAATTACCTCATGATTTTTTTAAGAATTTAAACTATATAGACAAAGTTAAATATGATTTATTTTTAAATGGGAATTTTGAAAGTTTAAATTCATTACTTGTAGAATTAAATATTCAAAAAACAATTATTAGTATGATGAAAGAAGAGTATGAATATAATAAAACATACATTACTAAACTTAAAAACAGTAATTTAAATGCTATGTCTAAAAATAATAATTTAAAAGAGGAAATTAGAATTATTAAATCAACAAAGGGTTGGTTTAAATATAAAATCATAAATATTTATAGAAGAATTTTTAATAAAATTGATTAAATGTATTTATGGAGGATATGATGGGAGATTGTGAAAATTTGCAGAAATATATTTCAGAATATGTTGGTGATAAACCAATTGATGAATGGAAATTAGAATTTCAAGATAATCCTGAATTATATTATGAAATTGCTAAATATAAAGGATATGGGGTTCCTAAAAGGTATAAAAAAGCTGTTAATAAGTATTTTGTTGTTGAAAATTTATTTTTTTTTGAAAGTAATTTAGCTAGGCAATATAGTGGAAACCCTCGTTATATTTATGAAAAATTGATAGAAAGATTTCCTAATTTTATTTATGTTTGGGCATATGATGGAAATCCTAAAAATATTCCCGGCAATCCAATAGTTGTTAAAAGATCATCTAATGAGTATTATAAGTATCTTGCAAAAGCACGTGTTATAATTAATAATACAACTTTTCCTATTTATATCCATCGTGAAGATACGTTTTATCTTCAAACTTGGCATGGAACGCCTTATAAATTACTACATTGGGACAAGAATAATGAAAAAAAGTCAAATCCACAATTTTATATTAAATCTAGAGGTTGGAACGCGTTATTATCTCCTAATAATTATTCTACTGAAAAATTTAAATCTGCATTTAGATATGATGGTGAAATATTAGAATTAGGATATCCGGCTAATGATATTTTTTATAATAAAGAGAAATATGATGCTAAACGTGATGAAGTGAGAAATAAGTTAGGTATAAGTTCTGATAATTTAGTATATTTGTATGCACCTACTTGGAGGGATGAAGGTCACTTAGGTAATTCAAAATTTAAGTTTAATTTAATGTTAAATACAGAAAAATTCTTAGAACATGCACCTCAAGGTTCTATTTTATTAGTTAGAGGTCATCATATGAGTGAAGTTACTGAAGAACTTAAACATCTTCATGGGAGCTCTATTGATGTTAGTGAATGGGATGATGTTGTAGAAATTATATGTGCTGCTGATGTATTAATTACAGATTATTCTTCAATTGTTTTTGATTGGTATTGTACTAAAAAACCAGTTTTATATTATGTTCCAGACTTAAAACATTATGAAAATAAATTAAGAGGTTCTTATTTTGATATTCATAAAATAAATTGTGGTTCTGTTTGTGAAACTGAAGAAGAATTGTATAAAAATATTAATGTTGATGATGCACCATTTTATGAGGAATTTTATAATATATTTTGTTCAGTGCATAATGGAGAATCAGCAGATAAAGTTGTTGATTTTTTAATAAAAAGAAAAAAGATTCCATTTAAAAATAAAATTTATCAGAATATTAAAAAAGTTTATAGACTTATTAAAAAAGTTTATAGAAAAATTTTTAATTGTATTTTTTAAAATAAGTTAATAAAAACGTATATTCTAAATAATACTACTAAATAATCTTTTTTTTAAGAATTTAATGATTTATATTAACTTATTTTTTTTGAATAAATTAATCCTTGAGTACTAATTAAAAATATATACAAAAAAATATAATATATTTAATAGTTTAATATTTTTAATTTTAATATTATCCTTAATCAATTATTACTTTATATCAAATAATAAAGAGAATTTACATGAATCTATTAATTAATTTGGCTAAAAAATCGAAGAAGATGAGTAAAAATAAATATAAAAGAATATATTATAAGTTATTTAAAAAATATTATAAGTTTAATGATTATAAAAATGTTAAGTTAGATATTTGTGAAGATAAAATTCTTTTTATTTTTCAAAAAGATAAGATAATTCCAAATTTATTTATATGTATTAAGCATAGATCATCTAAAAAAAATTTAGAAAAAGAAATAAAATCTTCTACCGTTAGTGTATCATTTGAAGAATTAGTTGGATTGGCAGATTATGGTATTTTTGATTTTTATTTAAAATTTAATAATAATCTTTCTATTATTAAAGAAAGAATTAAATGTAGTAATGTTCAACTAAAGCAAATTAAAACAAAAAAATTGCTATTAGAACCATATTTGACTATTAACCATAATTTATCATTAAAAGTTAGTAAAGATTATCAGGTTCATAGATTAAGGGTTGTTGATGATAAATTATTAATTAAAGGTAATTATGGTTTTATTGATGATAAGTTTGATAAAATTTTTGAGATTAAACATAGATCTTCTGGATGGAGATGGGAACAAAAAATCAAATCTTCAGAAATAAGTTTTCCATTAAATGAATTATTTGAAATAGCTGATAAGGGTATTTTTGATTTATATATTAAAATAAAAGATGAAAATTTTTATTCTAAAAAAAGAATTAGATATTATTTTAAAAATCAATCATTTAAGTTGATTATTAAAGAAAAATGTTGTATACTATCTGCTTATTCTACAATATTAGATACTTTATCATTTAAACTTATAAAGACTGATTTTGATCATAATATTGACTATTTGGATTTACATAATGATAATAAAATATCAATTAAAGGAAATTTTAATATTTTAAATGATGATATTAAAAATATTTCTAGAGTAATGGTTATTTCTAAAACCCGCGATGATTTGAATGTTAATAGTTTTGATATGAATTTTGATTGTTTGGGTGATGGTTGTTTTTGTTTTGATGGTTTTTTGGATGGTGTTAGGTTTTTTGATGATAGGGTTTTGAATTTGAGGTTGGATTTTTATATTCGTGTTTATGATGGTGATGTTTATTATGAGAGTTTGATTGATTTGTCTAATTTTAAGAGTTTTGAGAATGATGAGGATCGTTTTTTGATTA
>NZ_LWMU01000090.1 GCF_001639275.1 Methanobrevibacter oralis | reverse complement strand
GAAAGATATTTTGGTAATGCATTAGATGGTATACGTGATGATAGTCTTAAATTATTAAGAAATAGTATTAGTGGTGAGTATGTTGGTGAATATCTTAAAATACTTATTTATACATTTATAAATAAAGCATTGCTGTCAAGCTAATGGTTTTTTAATTTTTTTAAAAACTATCTTGTATGTTTGATTTGCATTTTTTATGATAAAAATTCTTTTTATATCTTTCTTCGTTTGTTGGTGGTTTAATTTTCGTGTAAACCAAATCTTTTTTGGCCATGTCAATTATCTTCTTTAACTTATTATTTGTATTTCTTCTTGGTTGTCTGTTAGTAGTCTGGGCAATTCCTCTTTTATGTTTCCAATCAATGTGTTGATGTTGGTTTTGTATATGTATTTGTATTTTGTTGTCTTTTTTTGGTTTTCTTGTTATTTGTTCTTCTGCGTCGTTTTTAAGTCCCATTAGTATGTTGAATAGGTATATATGGCTTATAGAAGTCCTTGTTCTATTATTATTTTCTTTTTTCCTGTGAATTTTTCGATTTTTAATATTGTTTTTTTTTTAGTCTGTCGTAATTATGTTTCTATTGTCCATCTATCGCCGTTATAATATGTTTTAATTCTTCATGGTGTTGCTATTTCTTTTGGGGATATTGGTAAAATAGTATTTTATGTTTTTCCATTTTTTTAGTTTTACTTTTACAATTCATTACTTTTTATATTATGTTTTTAATCTTGCCATTTTCTTTTAGTTCATTCGTTTTTTTTTGAAATTTCTACGTTTTAATGAATCTAGACTAATGAAGAAATGTTTTATCTGTTTTTTTTATGTTTTTTCCATATTTTTTTTGTTGTTTCTTTTTATAATGTTGGATGTTTTTCCACGTATTTATAGTAATGAATTTAATAATATTGGTTTTAAACATTAATTCATACGGAGTTTATAATCCTCTATCGTATAATGTTATTGTTTTTGTCAAGTCTAATTTGTTTTTTACATCATCTAAATGGATTAATGCATTTGTTATTTCATTTACATTTTTTAATGTTAAATTTAAGGATATTATGAAGTCTCAATGAGCATCTAACCCCGTGCATGAGGATTCTAGCTGTAGAAGTATCTCTTTGTAGTGTTTGAGTTTTTTTCAGGTATTCCAAAATCATCTCTATGTTAATTTCGTATTTGGTATTTTCAATAATCGATGAATCAATTGCACATTACGTGCAATCCTTTAAATGAAGGCATTTCATCTATTTTGATCATAAATACTCGAAACTAAATCATCATTCATATCATATATAAACTTGTGGATCTATGAATCACTCCTATAAACTTAAGGATTTTTTCTTATTTTTCTAATATTTTTTTTACTTATTTTCTTTTAATTTGGTTGAATTTAGCTTATTTTATTTAGATACTTCTAATTATTTTTTAAATTTAGTTATATCTGTTTTTAATAATTTTTAGTAGTTAATTTTAAATATTATTAAATATATAGTATTTATATGTAATATTGATTGATTTAATATTTGTATTGTATGATTAAACTAGTATTTTTGGGTGATTTTTGGGATGTGCTTTGGATTTTTTTCTGCAACTTTTTTAGATAAATTTTAATAGGTTATGTTGGATGATAAATTATAAAACAGACATTAGGAAGCTTACTCGTAAATAGGAAAGCGAGTTTTAAGGATTATTATGTTGTAATTCAATTGTTTCAAACTGGTTTTTACGGGTTCAGTGGAGGCTGTGAAATTATATTCAAGAATGTTACTGGTTGGGAGGATTATTAGTATTTCAACATAGATATTGGTAAACAAAGAGGTTTATTTGAGTCCTATTCTTTAATAAAGGATTATGTTTAAGGATTATATTACTGAATTTTTACAAACATTTTTAGTGCTGAATTTGAGAAAGATGGTTTATATTTGGGTTGCATGTGAATGGAAGTATAATGTAAATTGCCTAATACTAATATACACTCGTGAACAATTTGAAATTGAAGAGGATACTGCATTTTGAAAGGCATTGGCCAAATAACAAGAGCATCATATTATTGTTGATGTTAACTCATGGTTTGATTTTAACATCATGAATTTGACACTACTAAAGTAACAGAAGTTGAAATGGACTAAAAATCACTTACAAGATCTAAATAAAGGATTTTAACCTTAAAAAATTCGTTTTCATTTTTGACAGAGGGTATAATGGATTCATATTGAGTTAATAAATTGGCATTATTAAAAAATGAATCAAAATTAATATTTGATTCGTCTTGGATTCAAGAACAATAAAAATATAAGAAAGACAAAAAATGGAATCTGATGGACGAATTTGTTAATATAAACTATGAAATATAATTAAGAACAAAAGAAATCAAAGATCCTGAACTTAAAAAAAATGCCGAACAAGAAAATTATTAATAAACCTCAGAATAAACCAACACTATAGAACTAACCAACAACAAAGGAGAAAAAATACACAAAAGACACTACTAAGCAAATCTACCAATAGAAAAATTCACAAAAAAAGATTTAAAAGACGCATATGGCCAAAGATGGTTAAATAGAAACAGACTACGATAGACTAAAAAAAAACATTTTTAGAACTAGAAAATTTCACAGGACACAGACGAACAATCATCGAACAAGATTATCTACTCCAAATATATTCAATGTTCAACTTACTAAATAATTTGTATTTACTAAAACTCGACGCAGACAAAAAAATACAAGAAAAACACAAAAACAAACTTAAAACAAGAATAACCCAATATTTAGACTTAAACCACCTAAATGTGAATACTCAACTACAAATTCAACCATATTAGCAATGCCCAACGAAAAAAACAGATAAAAAAATAATCAAACATAATAATAGAACTAGCACAAAACAAACTAGTAATCAAAAACGAAAAAAAAAGAAAAAGAAAAAGACCCTCAAAACGCCACAAAGGAGGATTACTAAAACAAAACAAAAAAAATTCAAACACAACGACAGAAAAGCATAAAAAAACAAGAAATTTAAATCAAAAAATCCTTAAGTTTATAGGAGTGGTCTATTAATGAAAAACTTTATATATGTATACTAATCATATTATACTAATGTAAAAAATATTATACATAGATGTGATAAATTATGAAATATAATAAATTTACAAAAACCTTAGGAATGTTCATTATTTGTTTGTTCCTAATAACATTTGTTGGAAGTGTATCTGCTATTGACTCCGTTGATGCAGATTATAATGAATTAGACGATTTGGATCTAAATAACCTAGATCTTGAATCAATAGATGAAAGTACTGATTTAGATGAAAATGAAATTAATGATTTAAATGAAAGTGATGATGAATACGAATATGAAAATGATAATAATGAAGAAGAAAATCAATCTGATGAAGATTTTGAAGAAGAACTAGAAGACAATGATACAGATGAAAATAACTACACAGACATGGTACTATACACATATAAAACTGAAAATGATGACAATACTGTAAATACTGAAGAGAATGATACAGACTTTGAAGAAGAAAATCAATCTGATGAAGATTTTGAAGAAGAACTAGAAGACAATGATACAGATGAAAATAACTACGCAGACATGGTACTATACACATATAAAACTGAAAATGATGACAATACTGTAAATACTGAAGAGAATGATACAGACTTTGAAGAAGAAAATCAATCTGATGAAGATTTTGAAGAAGAACTAGAAGACAATGATACAGATGAAAATAACTACACAGACATGGTACTATACACATATAAAACTGAAAATGATGACAATACTGTAAATACTGAAGAGAATGATACAGACTTTGAAGAAGAAAATCAATCTGATGAAGATTTTGAAGAAGAAACATTATATGCTTCTATTAAATCATCTCAGGCAAATTTTAATCATAGTGAAAATTATTTTTATAATTTAAATAAATATAATCATTCTTATAATGCTAATCTAGATTTATATAATAATGAAAATCAAGATTCTAATTTAACTGAATCTAATAAAATGATTAATAATACTAATATTATTGTTAAACAATCAAATCCAAGTTTTATTTATTCAATTATTTCTTTATTGATTAGTTTAATCTTATCAACATAAGAAATATTTTTTTCTTTTTTTAGCTCTTTCAAAAACTTGTGTGATTTTTCTGTTTTTTGTTATTTATGTTCCAATAATTTTTAATTTTAGTATGAATCTTTTTAAAAATTCTTGTTCTATTTTTATTGTCTTTTTTATGTGTTTTAAGAATATACTTTTTGGAATATATTTTGATTTTATTAATTGTCAAATAGAATATTGCTATTTTCAAGGTGTGTCGTTAATTTTTAAAGTAAGGAATGATGAATTTCCAAAGAATTTTTGTAATAAACTTGGGGGGGTCTGAATTTTTTAGTTCTCGAATAATTGTTGTATGGCTGTTTTTGAGTTGATCCTTGTGATATGATTAGGGCTCCTAAAAATACATTTAAATATACTGTTTTTTCAACGGATTTTGATGTATATTTGTGTATTTCTTTCATGTTGAGTCTTTGTTTGAGTAATTTGAATAAGTCTTCTATTCTTTTCCTTTGATTGGTTTGAATTTTTTCCATTGGTCTAATTTTTTAAAATAATTCGCTTTTTACATGATTATATAATGATTTTTCAGTTGTCATTCTATTTATTTTGTTAAATACTTTTAATGGATAGGATAATTGATCATTGAGCTTTTGTGGCTGGAAATTATCTTTTGGAAATATTATAGTGGGACTGTCAATTTGTTAGGTCTTTTGTACATAAATAGTGTTTAATTTTTCAATTCTGCCTATTTGGTCTTTTTTTAATTTTAAATTTTTGATTTTTACGACTTTGTTGAAATCATATATTTACAGTTGAAATTTCACATTGAGTTTATTTTTTTCTATTTTAAACTCTTATTTTTGGTGTTTTATGATATATTTATTTCTATTTTATTTATACTTGAAATATTACATGGTATTTTTTAAAAAAAGATTTTAAAAAGTTATTTATAGTAAAATGGAGAATATATATATAAAAAACGAAAATAAACATTTTCCAAGTATAGTTAGGTTTTCTGAGCATGAAAGTCTTTTGGATTTTGGCTTTAAAAGGCAAACAAAAAAATTTTTTAAAAAGTATAAAAATCAATGTAAAAAGCTATATTAAGTCAATGATGTGGTGAAATTCATTGAATTTACTTATAGCGATTCTATGATTGCTTTAAATAAAGTATTATAAGTAAATTATAATTCTCAACCTGCATTATTTTACGATTGTTGCTTTAAAAATTTATTTAAATATGATTTATCGAGAAATTGGATTTTGTATCGTTTTCAAGTGGTTTGAGAAGTTATATCTATAAAATTAAAAAATCGCCAAAATTTATCTACGCTCCAGAAATACTCTTTAAAAAATGCCTATCTAGCATCTTTTAAAGAATAACTAAGCAAATATTATTCGACATTTTATGAATTAAACCAAAATTAATTGCACTTGATGGTTACAGGATTTCACTAATGACTATGCAGACAAAAAATATTTATGCACAAATTAGGGGAAAAGAAAGGAAAAGCTCACGCTAAATGCCATTATTGCAGTTGATGTTGATAGCAGAATACTCCTTTACTCACAAGCGACAAAAGGTCCAAAACACGATTACAAAATTATGCAATAGCTGCAAATAAGAAGTTTAAAGAAATATTATGTTGATTATATAATAGCTGACAAAGCATACGATACAAATAAAATAAGAAAATGTATAAATAAAGAAATAAATGCTTCAGACCAAATACCTCTAAAATCCAACTTCAAACACGGATGGTACAGAAGATTAAGCCTAAAAAACATTTGATGAAGAAATATACTCCAAAAAACAACGTAGAAAGTATTTTCAGCGTAATAAAAAAAATTCTCAGGAACAAATAAAAATAAACATACAAGACTACAAAACAAATAAACAAGACTCAAAACAGCAACATACAACATCAATAGAGTAGTAAAAATTTTAAATTAGGATTTCAACAAAGTCATTTTTACACTGCTATCAAGTTAAGACTTTTTTCTGATTTTTTCTTTTATTTTTTCTATTTTTCTTTTATTTTGGTTGTATTAAGGTTATATTATTTTAATTTTATTTTAATAAGTGTATATTTAATTTATATCTATTTTTAATTATTTATTATAGTTAATATTAAATATTAGTAATTATAAAGTATTTATTATATAATATTATTAGTATTAAGAATTTATTTTGTTTTTAGGGTGATTTTTGATGGTTTTTGATTTGATGTTTTCAAATTTTTTAGTAAATTTTAATAATTTTGTTGATGAAAAATAGATATTAAGTGATAATGCTTTTGTTCGTAGTGAAAAATGGAATTTAGAAACTGCAATCAAATTTCCATTATCTAATTGTAAAAAAACAAAATTTAATGAAGTAAATAAGTTTTTAAGAAGTCAACAGGTGATTATACAATGAAAATAACAGGTTCTGGTGTTTGTGATAGAATGCAACATATAAACCCCGAAGTTTATATAGACATGAATGATGGAGTTATAATGGAAATTTACAATAATTTAGAAGAAATGAAGACTTTTAAAGGTTTTTCATGTTTTCACAACTGATGAATCATTTGTTGAACTTCTAGACCATCCACAAACTCGAGAAGAAATGGAAATTCCACCAGATACTGAATTTGAAAGCTATGTTGCAAGGGCTAAAATCTTTTGCAGGGTAGATGCAAAAATGGACTTTGTAATTTCATCAATAATAGAAAATCAATTCGTTGACGAAATAACATTAGCATTAAGACATTTAAATGATGTAAAAAACAAAATAAACATGAACAAAGTAATAACCTGCTATGACAGATTCTATAATGCCACAGAAATCATGTTAAAAACTGAATCTCTCAATTCATACTATTTAATACGTGGAAAAACAAATGCATTCAAAAAAAAAACAAAAAAATGGATAATGAAAAAACAAATGATAAAACATTTGATATAAATTTAAACAACTCCAAAAAAGATATAAAGAAGAAGAATTAAAAAAATTAGCAAGAAAACAAAAAAGACTCAAAGTCAGAATAATCAAAGTAAAACTAAAAAATGGAAACATAGAAATACTATTCACAAATTTACCAAAAGAAATAACATCAACAGAAGAATTAAAACAATTATATGACAATAGATAGACAATAGAAAAAACTTACGACAGATTAAAAAATAGATTCAAAAATACCAATAACATCAAATAAAATAGAAAACTGCTTCCTAAAAAACTTCCCTAAACATATCAAAAAATTATTCAAATCGAAAAAAGGAATTTTAAAAAGATTTGACCTAAAACTAATGTATTGGAACGAAGACAACACGATTTTCTAAAAATCACCCAAGTTTTTGAAAGTGCCCTAGAAAGGGACTGTCAATTTGTTAGGTCTTTTGTATATAAATAGTGTTTAATTTTTCAATTTTGTCTATTTGGTCTTCTTTTTGATTTTACATTTTTGATTTTTACGAAAGTTTTAAATACTATTTGTGTTTT
>NZ_LWMU01000089.1 GCF_001639275.1 Methanobrevibacter oralis | reverse complement strand
TCACAACAAGAAAAACAACAACTAATATTTAAATCTTTTCACAAACACAACAGAAAACACAAAAAGAATCAAAGAAAAATAAAAAAAACTAAAAAATATGTCAAAGAGCTAACAAATTGACAGTCCCAATTAATATTAATAGAGAGGTAAAAAATGAAGTCAGAAAATATTATCATACTTGCATTGATTATTCTGATTATAGCAAGTGCTGGAATTTACGCTTTTATAAATTCTACTGGAAACCAAACTGATGACAATAACGCTACTTTAAATACAAATATGACCAATAATACAGGAAACAATACTATTGAAAGTAATTCTGGAGTATCAGGTGATTCTGAAAGTTCTCAGTCAACACAAGACCAAAGTAATAATAACAATTATCAAGGCGAAAACAGTAATGGTCAAACAAGTGCTGATACAACTTCCAGTGAAGATACAACACCCTCAACTTCAAATGATTATGGAGGGGCAGGACAGGACCCAAACACTGCAAACACGGGCGATTTTGATTAAATTAATTTTTAAATTCATCAGGATTTTTAAATAATTCAAAATCCTGTACATATTCTTTTCCAGTAATCATTGCTATTTCTGCTTTTTTAAGTTCACTTCCTAAATAAGCAGCATGTTCCATTCTACTCACAAGACCTTCCGTTATTATTTCTTCATAAATTTCACGAGCAGATTTTCCAACAATTACAACATCAGCCTTATTTTTAATAAAATGTGTAGCTGTTATTTTACTATCTTTAACAGTTGTGCCATATTCAACATTAATTTTAAAACTACCTGCTTTATCTCTTATGAATTTTAAAGGTTTTTCTTGTTTTAATTCAAGAACTCCATCTGTTTCATTTAAAATAATATCATTTCTTTTATGTTTATCTTTAAAAGCAACCATGTTAATTCCTAAATCTTTTGGAATTGATTTTCTATGTTTTGCTAAAAACATCATTTTAGAAGCAGTAGCTAATTCATAAACACTACCTCTTGTTTTTCCGCTTTCTTCAGGTGTAAATAATATACTTACTCCTAATTCCATACCAATTCCTGAAAGAAGAACATTAACTCCCCCAGAATCTGCATCCATTAATTCTGTAACATTTCCAACACCAAAAAACATTGGAGCTTTATTAATTTTATGAAATTCATTACATGCAATAATTGACTCCACAATACTACTACTATTTACAGGATCTAAAATCATGTCTGCTACATATCTTAATCCTTTTGTATCTTCAATTAATTGTCCCATTGCTTTTACACGTTCTTCTGGTGTTTTTGGAGAGATTCCTTTAGAAAAATTAGTTGGTAGTAAAACTGCAGGAATATCTTTTTCTTTTAAAATATCAATAATTTCTGCTTGATTTCCTAAATCTAAACTTAATACAAAATCAATTCCATTTTCAGCAGCTACTTTAATTTCTTTTGTATTCAATGTATCTATACTTAATGGTTTATCTCCAACAACTGGTCTTAAAGTATTTATTAACTCTGGAACTTTATGTGAGAAATCTTCACCTGCTGCCATACCAATATCTATCATATCTGCCCCACTATCAATAAAGTATTGGCATTTATTAATTAAAGCTTCTTTAGATAAAAATGGAGCATTAGCTATTTCTGCAAGAACTCTCATTGGGAAATCTTCACCTACAGGAAGATTTCTAATTAAAATATTATTTGGTTTTTTTAGTAGCTCTTTAATAGTTTTTTTATCATTTTCAAAATCATCAATAAATTTAAATGCTTTTTTACGTTTTTCTTCTTCGATTAATTTATCTGCAGGTTTGTCCTCCGACAAATCAATATTTTCTATTAAATTCAAAACCATTGCTAAATCTGCTCCATCTGTTGAACCTTTAAAAGTAGGAATTCCTAATTCCTTTGTAATTTCACGAGTTCCTTTTTTAATTAAACCTGGAACTAAAATCATGTCAATAGCATCAAGTTCATTAGCAAAATTAGTTTTAACTTCTTTAATTATCTGCCTAGGTGTTAAAAAAGCAGCAACTTGTGTTTCGGCAATATGTACAATAATATCCTGTGTAGACTTTTTAACAACACTTTTAATAAGTGGATAAGCCAAATGTCCAGTAATTATTAAAACCCTCATAATAAACCTCACAAGTAATTAATAATTATATAGTTATTATTATATATAAAAACAACATTTTCTAAAAAAAGTATTACTATTATTTTAAATTTTAACTTAAAAATACTTGTTTATAATAGTTTAAAATTAAAATATTCGCTTTAAATACAATATTTTTAGTAATAAAGACCCTTTAAAAGCAATTAAAAAAAATTAACTTTCTATAAAAAAGATAATATAGATTTTGAAAAGTAATAAAACAACACAATATTTATATATTTTGTAATTTATAATGATTATACATGACAGAATATGGAGGAAAATAAATGATTGAAATTCGTTTTCATGGAAGAGGCGGACAAGGATCTGTAACAGCTGCAGAAATTTTGGCAAAAGCAGCTTTTAAAGATGGCAAATATGTTCAATCTTTTCCATTTTTTGGAGTTGAACGTAGAGGAGCTCCAGTTATGGCTTTTACAAGAATTGATGATAAACCTATCGATTTAAGATATCAAATATATAATCCAGACTATGTACTAGTTCTTGACGATGGATTAATGAATGTGGTTGATGTATTCTCAGGGATAAAAGATGATTCAGAGATAATAATTAATATTCCTGAAAAATACAAAGGAAGTGGTAAACACAATATTTATAGTATTGATGCTACAGGAATTGCATTAGACTTATTAGGCCGTAACATTGTTAACACGATTATTTTAGGATATTTTGCTAAAAAAACCCAAGAAGTAAGTATTGAATCCCTTATTGAAGTAATAAAAGAAACATTCCCTGGAAAAGTTGGAGAATTAAATGCAAAAGCGACTCAAAAAGCTTATGAAATGGGATAAGAAGGTGAGAGTATGGTATCTATAGGATGTGTAATTAAAACACCTGGAAGTAGTAAAAATAACAAAACTGGAAGCTGGAGAACCTTTAAACCTATTTTAGATAAAGAAAAATGTATAGATTGTGATAACTGTATCATTTTTTGCCCAGACTCTAGTGTAAACAAACAACATGATATTAATTACGATTACTGTAAAGGATGTGGAATTTGTGCGAATGAATGTCCTTCCGATGCAATCGAAATGGTAAAAGAATAAAAAAGGGAGTGAATTAATGACAAAAGAAGTAATGACAGCAAACAAGGCAGTTGCTGAAGCTGTAAGATTAGCTAAACCACAAGTTATTCCTGTTTATCCAATTACCCCGCAGACAACAATTTCAGAATATCTTGCACAATATGTTGCAGATGAAAGAATTAATGCAAAATATGTAAAAGTAGAATCCGAACATAGTGCAATTAGTGCAGCTGTCGGAGCTAGTGGTGCAGGCGTAAGAGTATTTACAGCTACATCATCACAAGGATTAATGTTAATGCATGAAATATTGTTCGCAGCAGCAGGTATGAGAACCCCAATCGTTTTAGCAGATGCAAACAGAGCAATTTCTGCACCTTTGAATATTTGGAACGATCAACAAGATTCAATTGCACAAAGAGATTCTGGTTGGTTACAAATTTATGTTGAAAATGCACAAGAAGCATTAGACACTACTCTAATGGCATATAAAATTTCAGAAAATCCTAAAGTATTACTTCCATCAATGGTATGTTTAGATGGATTTATATTAACTCATACAGTAGAACCAGTTGAAATTCCAGATGAAAAAGCTGTAGATGAATTTTTACCTCCATATAAACCAAAACATTCATACTTAGATCCAAATGAACCAATGTCTGTTGGTACATTAGCTGATCCAGATTACTACCTTGAAGCAAGATACGACATACAAGTAGCTATGGATAACTCTTTAGAAGTAATTCAAGAAACTTGTGATGAATTTGCAGAGAAATTTGGAAGAAAATACGGACTTATTGAAACTTATAAAACAGAAGATGCTGAAATTATCTTTGTAGCTATGGGATCTATCTGCAGTACTTTAAGAATAATGGTTGATCAATTAAGAAAACAAGGTGAAAAAGTAGGATTACTTAAAGTCAGAACTTATAGGCCATTTCCAGCTGAAACTATTAACGAAGCTGTTAAAAATTGTGATAAATTAGCAGTACTTGATAAAAATGTAACATTTGGAATTGGAGGAGCACTTTATACTGATATTAAATCTAAAATCCATAAGGATGCATATGGATTTATTGTAGGATTAGGAGGAAGAGATATAACTCCCGATACAATACTTGAAATTTACGAAAAAGCTAAAAACCCTGAAAAAGAAGTTTCATGGATAGGACTTAAGGAGGAATAATAATGGATATACCTGATAAAGATTTATTAGCACCAGGACACAGAGGTTGTGCAGGATGTGGAGCATCCATTGGAGTTAGATTAGCTCTTAATACATTAGGAAAAAATACTGTAGCAATTTCTGCTACAGGCTGTCTTGAAGTAATGACTACCCCTTACCCTGAAACTGCTTGGGAAATACCATGGATTCATGTTGCATTTGAAAATGCAGGTGCAGTTGCATCTGGTGTAGAAAGTGCACTTAGAATTCAAGGAAAAGATGATGTTAATGTTGTAGCTTTCGGAGGAGATGGTGGTACCGTAGATATTGGACTACAATCATTATCTGGAGCTATGGAAAGAGGTCATAATTTAACCTACATATGTTATGACAACGAAGCATATATGAATACTGGTATTCAAAGAAGTGGTGCAACACCATATGGTGCAACTACCACAACATCTCCAAAAGGAAGTGGAAGCTTTGGAGAAGACAAACCTAAAAAAAATATGCCTATGATTATGGCAGGTCATGGAATACCATATGTAGCTACTGCATCAATTTCATATCCTGAAGACTTTATTAAAAAAGTTAAAAAAGCTGCATCTATTAATGGACCTGCATATATACATTTGCACCAACCATGTACAACAGGTTGGGGGTATGACTCATCTAAAACAATTGAAATTGGAAGATTAGCTGTTGAAACTGGATCTTGGATTTTATATGAAATTGAAAATGGTGAATTTGAAGTTACATACAGACCTGAAGAAAGAAAACCTGTAAAAGAATATTTATCACCGCAAAAAAGATTTAAACATCTTAATGATGAACAAATTGAAAAAATCCAAAAATTTGTTGATGCTGAATGTGAAGAATTAGGATTATAGGAGGATTAAAATGGAGAAAATTTCTGTAAATAGCAATTTATGTGATGGATGTCTCAATTGTGAAAAAATGTGTGCATCTGTTCATAAAGTAGCTAGAATCAAAATTATAGAACATGATTCTTCCTATTACTCTATCGTATGTCAACATTGTGATAACGCACCATGTATCAAAGTATGTCCAACTGATGCTATGAGTCGAGAAGGCGTTGATGAAGACAAATGTATTGGTTGTGGATTATGTAGTATTATTTGTCCATTTGGTGCAATAACACTCAATGGAAGTATTGCTGAGAAATGTAACCTTTGTCAAGACCGAGAAGAAGGACCAGCATGTATAAAATCATGTAGTAAACGAGCTATTAGTCTAGTTGATCCTGCAAAAGTTAAACTTAAAAATCAAGAAAAATATATTGCTAAGCTATCTGGTGAAACTAAAGTGGGAAACATTAATGGCGGATTTGTCCGATTTATTACAAGCCAAGCAAGAGCTAGACTAGTATTAGAAGAATAAATTATGTATAATCAAAACATGCAAAATTGTAGTGATTGTACACATTGTGGGAACAGTTGCCAAAAAAGAAAAAGTGAATTTGGCAACATCCCCCTATTTTGTATGCATTGCCCAGTAGATAGTGCTCCTTGCAGATTAGTATGTAGTGAAAATGCCATTGAAGAATTAGGTGGAGCCATTACAATAAATACTGAAAAATGCAATAAATGTAAAAAATGTGAAGAAGTTTGTCCCATTGGGGCAATACATATCCAATAACTATGTTTTTAATTAAATTTCACATAAGTTGTTTATAATACTAAAAAAATATGCAACTCATTTTGTCATTATTTTTTAATAGAAATAAGTACTAAAACAATTAGGAATTTGAAAAACTTTATAATAAGTTAAAATAAAATTATAATATACTATTTAATAAAAAAAGGTTTTTATTTTGATTAGAGAAGATATTATAAAAGATGCTGTTTATGAACTTTATAAACAAGCAGTTATTGTTTTAGGAAATGATGTTAAAAAATCACTTGAAGATGCTCTTAAAATTGAAGACAATAATCTTGCTAAGTTAAATATTAATGCAATATTAAAAAATATCGAACTTGCTGAAGAAAAAGGAATTCCAATGTGTCAAGATACAGGTCTTCCAGTGGTTTTTATTAAGTTAGGTAATGTTG
This sequence comes from Methanobrevibacter oralis, assembly GCF_001639275.1. Lineage (NCBI taxonomy): Archaea > Methanobacteriati > Methanobacteriota > Methanobacteria > Methanobacteriales > Methanobacteriaceae > Methanobrevibacter > Methanobrevibacter oralis. Next base: position 1,297 of record NZ_LWMU01000089.1, on the reverse strand, counting down.
AGGTTGAAAATTTAAAACATGGAGTTGAAGAAGGAATCAAAAAAGCAACTAAAGAAATTCCAATTCGTCCAAATATTGTAGATCCCCTATCTCGTAAAAATACTAATAACAATGTTGGAGATTATATCCCCCCTATTGATATTGAATTAATAGATGAAGATTATTTAGAAATAACTATTTTACCAAAAGGTTTTGGTTCAGAAAACAATAATGCTATGAAAATGGCATTACCTGCCGAAGGTATTGAAGGTATTAAACAATTTGTTGTAGAATCTGTCCTCAAAGCTAAAGGAAAACCATGCCCTCCTACTGTTATTGGCGTTGGAATTGGTGGCACTTCTGATTTATGTTTAAAGTTAGGTAAAAAAGCATTACTTGGAAAAGTTGGGCAAAGAAACCCTGATCCAGAAATAGCTAAACTTGAAGATGAAATTTTAACAGAAATCAATAATTCTGGAATTGGACCTATGGGTCTTGGTGGTAAAACAACAGCATTAGATGTTAAAATTCTAAAAGCACACACACATACTGCAGGTTTACCAATAGGAGTTTGTATTCAATGTTGGGCTGATAGACATGCAACAACTAGAATTTATGATGAAAATTAAATTAGGATTAAATCCTTCATTTTAAATATAATATTAATAATTACGAATTGTAAAAGTAAAACTAAAAAAATGGTGAAAACATAAAAATACTATTATACCAGATATTTCAAAAGAAATAACAACACCATGAAGAATTAAAACAATTATACGGCGACAGATAGACAATAAAAACAAATTACAATAGATTAAGAAAAATTCACAAGAAAAAAAACAATAATAGAACAAGACTTCTATTAGCCACATATAACTTATCCAACATAATTAATAGGCCCCAAACACCGGATGCAGAAGAACAAAAATAACAAGAAAACCAAAAAGAAATACAAACAATAATTAAAGAAAATAATTGATATTACCAAAAAAAGATTTGGTTTACACGAAAATTAAAGCACCATCAAACAAAAAAAGAGATAAAGAGAAATATTATCATAAATGCAAATCAAACATACAAGATAGTTTTTAAAAAAATTAAAAACCTTAACTTGACATCAATGGTTTTTTCGGGACTGTCAATTTGTTAGGTCTTTTGTATATAAATAGTGTTTAATTTTTCAATTTTGTTTATTTGGTCTTCTTTTTGATTTTACATTTTTGATTTTTACGAAAGTTTTAAATACTATTTGTGTTTTTTATTTCAAATTTTTATTTTTTTTGAATTTTATCAAATATTTTAAGCCCCTTTTTTCCTT
>NZ_LWMU01000088.1 GCF_001639275.1 Methanobrevibacter oralis | reverse complement strand
ATATTATACAACCGAAAATCAGTTAATTAACTTATTTAAAGATAAATTTTATGAAATTATTGGCTTCAAATCATTTTATGAAAATTGGCTAAACCTATATGGTAAAAATTTTTAGAGAAAAACTATAAAAAAAATCATATTTTCTAGAATAAGTTCCATTTTTAACAACATCATGAGACTTACACTCAGGACAAACAACATTTAATGGTTTAAAATACTTTTCACCTTTTCTTGTGGAAACAAAAAATGAATCATCAATAGATTGACACCCAATACGAGTTTTATCCTCATTAGTACGGAATCGAGAAAACTCCGGAATCAAATCGGAAAGTTTAAATTGTTTATCAGACATAGTACTAATTTGAAGCTTTTATATTTGATTTAAACATATTAATATATTAGCTTCATCTAATATATTAAATTTACTACTTTTAAATTAAAAATAAAGAAAAATAAAAAGAGAAAAAATCTCAACACGAAAATTTAATAAAAATTCAAATCACTTAAGTTTTTGAAAGTGCCTCAAATAACCAATCAACAGATAAATATCTCTCACCATTATCAGGTAGTATTGCAATTATTCTTTTATCTTTATTTTCTTCTCGTTGAGCTAATTCTAATGCTGCCCATGTAGCAGCACCAGATGAAATTCCAGAAAATATTCCTTCTTTTTTAGCTAAATTGACTAAAGTTTCACCTGCATCCTCATTAGATACTGGAATAATCTCATCAACTACATCAGCATCATAAATAGATGGAACAAAACCTGCACCAATACCTTGTATTTTATGAGATCCTTTTTCACCCTTAGCTAATGTTTGAGAGTCTTTAGGTTCTACTGCAACAATTTTAACATTAGGAATTACTTTTTTTAATGCTTTACCTATTCCAGTAATAGTCCCTCCTGTTCCAACACACACAACAACTATATCAACATTTCCATCTGTATCTCTTAAAATTTCTTGAGCAGTAGTTTTAGAGTGAATATCAACATTAGCAGGATTATCAAATTGATGTAAAATAATTCCCCCTGAAGTTTCTCTTTCAAGCTCATCAGCTTTTTCAATAGCTCCACCCATTCCCTTTTCTCCAGATGTTAAAACAATTTCAGCACCAAAAATAGCCAATAGTTTCCTTCTTTCAATTGACATTGTTTCAGGCATTGTTAAAATTAATTTATAACCCTTAGCTGCAGCTGCAAAACCAAGACCAATACCTGTATTACCACTAGTAGGTTCAATAATTACAGAATCTTTATTTAATAGTCCTTTTTTTTCAGCATCTTCAATCATTGAAACAGCTACACGGTCTTTTATACTCCCTGTTGGGTTAAATGATTCCATTTTTACATCAACTTCGGCATCTAAATTTTTAGTTAAATTATTTAGTTTTACAATAGGAGTATTTCCAATTGCATCCACTACACTATCAAGTACTCCTCTTTTTAATTCAGGTATATTTGCCATATTATCATCTATTTACTATTTTATTTAATTCAAACTATAATTAATCCATTAAAATAATCACAAATATCAGTGCAAGGACAAATTTCACATTGAGGTGAAGTTGGTTTACAGATATTTTGTCCAAATTGAACCATTAAATCATTTAATTTAATCCATAAATCACTAGGAGCAATTTTTGTAAGTTCTTCTTCAGTTTGATCAGGATTTTTAGTATCAACCAAACCAAGTCTATTTGAAATTCTATGCACATGAGTATCAACTGGAATAGCTGGAAGTTCAAATGCAAAAACTAAAACACAATTTGCAGTTTTACGACCTACACCTGGAAGCTCTACAAGTTCTTCTAAGTTATTTGGAACTTCACCCTCATATTGGTCAATTAAGATTTGTGAAACTTCCTGAATTCTTCCTGCTTTTACTCGATAAAATCCAGCAGGTTTAATTAATTTTTGAATATCCTCAATAGGTGCATCAACAATCTCATAAATATTTTTATATTTACTAAATAAATTATTTGTAGCTTGATCTGTATTTTCATCTCTTGTTCTTTGAGATAAAATAGTTCTAACTAAAACTTTATATGGATCTTTGTCTAAAAAGACTCTAATTTTAAAAATACCTTCTAAATATTCAATAAGTTTAATCACTCTTTCTTTTTTATTCATCATACCAACTCTAAATTAAAACCAATTTCAGCCATTTTTTCTATAAAATTAGGGAATGATACATCAAATACTTCCCCATTTATAATTTCAATATCGTTTTTAAGACCAATTAATGAAAATGCCATAGCCAATCTATGATCTCCATATGAATCCACAATACCTGAATTAACTCCACCAGTAATAGACATTCCATCTTCAAATTCAACTAAATTACAACCTAATTTTTCAAGTTCACGACAAGTAGTATCTACCCTATCAGTTTCTTTAACTCTTGCATGACTAACTCCAGTAATATTAGACGTTCCATTAGACATTGCGGCAAGGACTGCTACTGTAATCAATAAATCTGGAGCATCAGATAAATCAACATCAACAGCTTTTAAATCACCATTAGATGAAATTTCAACATAATCATCATATCTAGTAATATCAACACCCATTTTTTCCAATATATCTAAAATTAATTTATCACCTTGTTTAGAATTTTTAAATAAATTTAATATTTTAGCTTTACCCCCATTAATAGCTATACATGCAAGTAAATATGAAGCTGATGAATAATCCCCTTCCACTATATAATCACAGGCCACATAATCTTGTTTTTTAATTACAAACTCATCAATCTTACAACTTTTAAATTCCTTATCACAAGATTCATGTTTTAAATAATATTTTTTTAAAACATTTACTCCAAATTTTCCCATTATATCAATAGTCACATTAACATAAGGTTTTGATTTAAATTCTGGAAGAACAAATAATGTTACCCCTTTATCTGAAAGAGGAGCAGACATTATAATTGAAGATATGAATTGTGAACTTACATTTCCCAAAATATTAGTATCACCACCAACATAACCTGGTTTAATCAAAATTGGGGCTTTACCATTATTATTTAAAGATTCTGTAGTGATTCCTAAAGGTATTAACGCATCCATTAAAAGATCCATTGGACGAGTTTTTAAAGAGTCATCCCCAGTTAAAATAACTTCATTATCACAAAGACTAGCTATACTTGTCATTAATCTTAAAGTAGTTCCTGAATTAGCTAAATCAATTACTTTTGTTTTTGAATTATGTAACTTAGCTGAAGTTCCAAGGACTTCTAAATAATCCTCATATTGTGTAATTTTAGCTCCTAAAGCTTTACAAACATTAATAGAAGCAAAAGTATCTTCAGACAAAAGCACATCATATAATCTTGAAGTACCCCTAGCCAAACTAGCTAAAATAATAGCCCTATGAGAATAACTTTTAGAAGGTGGTGCTTTTACAATCCCTCCAATATTAGAAATATTTTTTACCTTAAGAATCATTTTATCATTTAATTGTTTATTTAATAATACTATTTAATTATGACTCAACATCATAAAAACATTAACAAAATTTATATACATTAAATGTTAAAAAAAGAGGTATAGGTGAAATTATGGGATTATTCGATAAAGTCGTAGGTCATGCCGAAGTAGGTGGTGACGTAAGTATAGTAAATGAATACTTGTTTGAAAATGAAGAAATCATACAAACTTTCACATTTTTAAGAGATTCGATTGTTTTAACAAATCTTGGAATTTATGTAATTGATGTGCAAGGATTAAGTGGTAAAAAAGTTGAAGTTAAATTCTTCCCTAAAAAAACTATTAAAACCATTTCATTTGAAAGTGCAGGAACCCTTGATTTTGATGTAGATATCAAAATAGGTGTTGATAACAATCCAACTATCCTTGCCGAAGGTGGATCAGTAAGTATGCCAATATCATTTAAAGTTCCAAAAGCCCAAACAAATGAAGCTAAACAGATTATTCATCTTGTAAAAAAACATTATTTAATATAAGAGTAGTTTAAACTCTTAATTTTTATATTTGGCTCTTTCAAAAACTTGTGTGATTTTGATTTTCACTAGTTTTTGGGTCACGAATTTTTTTTGTTCTATTTTTTCTTTATTTTTAATTTAAAAGTAGTAAAATTAATATATAAGGTGGAACTTAAATATTAATATGTTTAAAGACAATATTAAAGCTCCATATGAATGTATGGAGTTAAAAGAATATAAGCTTTTCGATTTTATTCCAGAGTTTTTTCTGAATTCCGCTAATTTGATGATTTTTCCCGATTTGGTTGTGAAAATATTGTTGATAATCTTATTAGACTTGAAAAAAGAGGTAAAATCTATTTTGAAAATAGAATTAGTATTTGTCCATGTTGTAAGTCAAAAAATACTGTTAAAAATGGAATTTACTAAAGAAAACTAATTTTTTTTTAAGAATTGGAGAACAAATTTGCACTATTCAAAAATATAAATGTAAAAAAATGCATTAAAGTATTTTATACTGATTTATCATCACTTGTTTATTCTAATTCAAATATTACATTACCTGTTATTGATTGTATTGGAAATTTATATTAAATTTATGGAGCAGGACTCCATAAAATACGATTTGACTTAAAAAAACAACACAACATCGAAATTTCATATCAAAGCATAGAAAACATATTATTAGCATCTAATTATCAATTTAACTATCAGAATTGGACTTATTCTAGTTATTGCTTATTTGACAGTCTTTGGGTTAAAATTAATGGAATTTGGAATTATGTTTTAGCATTATTCGACGTTAAATTGAATACTTTGGTTTCAGTCAAATTAGTCGAATCAGAGGATTTTAAGACCATTTATCAATTCTTAAACGAATCACTAAGAAATCAAAAGAAAATATCAATAGGAACAGACTTAAAATACGAATATCGGGAAGCCATAGGTAAACTAAAAGTAAAACATCATTTCTGCAAATTTAACGTAAAACAAAACATAAACAAAAGATTTAAAGACTATTTCGACAAAAAGACCAACTAACAGACGAAGAAAAAGAAATATTAACAGATTTAAAACTAGACATTTATAAAATAATTGGATGTGAAAACACTCAATGATGCTAAAAAAAACTACGTAATATCTTGATTGATAAAAAATACCCTCAAAACAACTTCACAAACAAAAATCCTATGGAAATTCATCATACCCTACTTTAAAAAATTAACGAACCACCTTTAAAACACGAATATTCCATCCACAATCAATAAAATCGAAAAAATATTCCAAAAAATATTCCCAAAACACATAAAAAAGAACAATGAAAATAGAATTAGGTCTTTTAAGCCGATTCATGCTAAAACTAAATTATTGAACATAAAAAATGAAAACAGGATGGGACATGACTCTCATTAATTTTTAAAATTTTTTTCGCTTATTTTTCCTTTAATTTTATATACTATGAAGTAAAATCTTTTATTATAAATATTAATATTTATGGTTGTTTTATTTATGGTTTTAAAAGATGATACTGTTAATCAGATTATGTTGGTGTCTATGGACTTGAGTAATTTGATTCCTGAAGGTCATCCGTGTTATTTGTATTAAAAATGTGGTTGATTAAATTGATTGTTCTGAAGCTAACAAGGAGTTTTTCGTGATAAGCTTGGTGAACCTGTTTATCCTCGTGAAATGTTGCTTAGGATTGGTTTGGATGAGTGTTATTTGATGGTGGATTGTCTTCTCCTAATTGAGAGAAGAACAAGAACTGATATTTTTCTTATATGTACTTTAGCAGGCATGCAAAAGCCAGTTTATAGGACAATTTTATAAGATTCAAATTGGATTATACCTGATTTAATTGATGAATCTTTTAAAACAACTTTTAAAGATTTGCAAAAGAAGAAAATCCGCCATTTAGAGTTTTAGATGGAACTAAAGTAAAAACATCTTTAAAAAATAATAACCAATGAACAACAATTAAAAATAATCATGGAAAGAACACTTTGGAAGAAAAGTATTATAAATTGGATCAAGAAGAAGATTTGGAATTGGGCGATGAATCTGGAAAAATTAGTGTTCCTGAATCATATTAACAAACAAAGAAAAATTCCAAGAAACAGTAAGAGAAAATCAATAAATCCTTTGAAAAAATGATGTAGACCAAAGATAAATTGAGAGCTTTAAGTAAAAAAAACTTCTTAAAACAATCCAGAAGAAAAATCCTGGAAAAAAATTTATAAAAAAGCTTGAAACACTCGAAGAAAAGCTTAAAGAATTCTGGAAAAAATGATGTAATTAAGTGTAAGTGATCCAGATTCAAGATTTTTATGATTAATAAAAAAAGAGGTAAAATGGGGAATTTGGATTACAATGGAGAGATTGCTGTAGACTCACATAAAGGAATAATCCTAGCATCATACATAACAATACAATACAACAGACCATTACGAACTTGTTCCATTAAATGGAACAAGTACAATCAAATTTAACAGGAATATAACGATGAAAATGCCTGTTAATTACCAAGTAAGTGCAGATAATGACTATTCAACAGATGAAAAACACAGAATATCTTGAAAAAACATGGACTTTGACGGTTACATATCCTCACGAAAACTCTCAAGAAAAAAGAAAAAAAATAGTAAATAATTGTCCGAAAAAAAACCATTTTTCCAAAGATTAATTATCAACTATGATCACAAAATGATGACCTATATCTTCCCCCATTGGTCAACCACTATAGAAAAAAAAAGCGAATACCAATACAAAAACAAAAAAAGAATCACACATTGGACCCAAGAATGCAAAAACTGCCCAGTACAAGAATATTGCAGTAAAAACACAACGATACAGAATAATCAGTGACTATGGAAAACATTTCCAAAAAAAATAAAAATGCAAAGAAAAATGGAAAACCACAGAAGCCCCCAAAAAAATCTACAAAAATACGCTCAAAAAAAACAGCAGAAACTACCATTTACAAACATGAAACAAAACATACACCTAACAGAATTCACAACAACAGACTTAAAACAAATAAATACAGAGTTTAAACTATACACAATAAGACACAACTTAAAAAGAGAATATACAACGAAATAAACAATAGAAAACAACTGAAAAAATAAAATTATTGCAAAAAATTTTTAAAATAAAAAATTCTATGAAAAATTAAAAAATTTCATGTCCCATCCTGCTTGAGAGTTTTCGTGAGGATATGTAACTGTCAAGGTCCATGTTTTTTCAAGATATTCTGTGTTTTTCATCTGTTGAATAGTCATTATCTGCACTTACTTGGTAATTAACAGGCATTTTCATCGTTATATTTCTGTTAAATTTGATTGTGCTTGTTCCATTTAATGGAACAAGTTCGTAATGGTCTGTTGTATTGTATTGTTATGTATGATGCTAGGATTATTCTTTTATGTGAGTCTACAGCAATCTGTCCATTGTAATCCAAATTCCCCATTTTACCTTTTTTTTTATTAATCATAAAAATCTTGAATCTGGATCATTTATACTTAATTACATCATTTTTTCCAGGTTTCGGCTTTGTTGAAATCCTATATTTTACACTTGAAATTTCACATCGGCTTTGTTTTTTATGATGTTAAAATTCGTGTTTTTCTTGTTTTAGTATATAATTCTTTTTATTTTTTTTATACTTGAAATATTACTGATTATTTTTTAAAAATAAGTATTAGTAAGTTATTTATAGTTAAATGGAGAATATATATTATTATGAATCAAAAAAACACACATTCTTCAAGTATACTTAGGTTTTCAGAGCATAAAAGTCTTTTGGATTTTGGCTTTAAAAAGCAGACAAAAAAATTTTTCAAAAAATATGAAAACGCATGTAAAACAGATAATAAGCATAATGAATTGATAAA
>NZ_LWMU01000087.1 GCF_001639275.1 Methanobrevibacter oralis | reverse complement strand
TCACAACAAGAAAAACAACAACTAATATTTAAATCTTTTCACAAACACAACAGAAAACACAAAAAGAATCAAAGAAAAATAAAAAAAACTAAAAAATATGTCAAAGAGCTAACAAATTGACAGTCCCTTTTTCATGATCAATATAAATAGCATTTTCTCTATCCAACTCCCCTTTATGGTTAGGTGGAACTTCAATATAATCTATATAACCATCATCAGTCAATAATGTATATACTTTATAACCCTCAAGAGGACCATGATGATAAGAAAAATATTGCCAATGATTTTCAGGAATGTATTTATCTCTAATTTTTAAAAGAATTTGACCTTCTAATATCAACATAACTGACATGCCCAAAAAGAATTTTGAAAAAGAACCTGAAATAATAAGTTTAATACCTAATGGCAACCCCCATACAATATTTAATATATCATAAAAATTCCATATATCATTACCCAGGTCGAAAGAACTTGTAATATTGACTGTTTTAGAAATAATACTTTTAACATCACCCCCAGCAATATTACGAAGATTATCAATTAAATTCTTTGTTAAATCTCCATGAAAGCAAAAAAAAACCTAATTCAGAAACTACACCTTTAAATTCAAAACCATTTTCACATACTAACACTCGAGCAATACCATCATTATGATCAACAACAATGTAAGTATTATTCAAACCATCAATACTAATAGTGGAAACATTATCTTTAGTACTTACATTAAAACTAGAAGAATTGCTAAGTATATTAAAAATATCCAAACTAGAATGATTAATCTTAACACCAGATAAACTTAAAGCTAATTCTTCAACACCAGGTAATTGTATTGAACAAATATATCGGAACAAACTATGATAAGTTTCATTCCCATGAACATTCATTCTCATGCTTGCATCAGGACAATGAATATATGCTTTACCTTCATTAGAAATTCCTGATAAAACAGCAACAGTATTACTACGATTCCAAGAAATATTAAAATTATCTGCTTCTTGATTAGCAAGTAAATCACTAAATCAAATAGTAGTTAAAGCAGTTAAAAAAGTACCATAACCTGCTTTCATACCCCCAACTGGATAAAAATCACTAACATTTAACCAATCATTAATTACATTAGAATCCACTTTATTATTAACAATAGCAAAAGACTGAATTAATTCAAAACCGTTATTAATATCATAATTTCTAGATTGACCATAACTAATAACTTCACTTTTCTCAACAACACAATCATCAACTTTAAATTTAGTATTAATATAATCTTTAGACACAGCACCAACAATACTAAAATGAGACCAACTAAGAGGTACGGATTCATTAGTATTAATAAACTTCATAGATCACTCCTATAAACTTAAGGATTTTTTGATTTAAATTTCTTGTTTTTTTATGCTTTTCTGTCGTTGTGTTTGAATTTTTTTTGTTTTGGTAGTCCTCCTTTGTGGTGTTTTGAGGGTTTTTTTCTTTTTTCGTTTTTGATTACTAGTTTGTTTTGTGCTAGTTGTAGTATTTGTTTGATTATTTTTTTGTCTGTTTTTTTTTTCGTTGGCCATTGCTAATATGGTTGAATTTGTAGTTGAGTATTCGCATTTAGGTGGTTTAGGTCTAATATTGGGTATTCGTGTTTTTGGTTTTTGTCTTTGTGTTTTTCTTGTCTGTGTCGAGTTTTAGTACAATTATTTAGTAGGTTGAACATTGAATATATTTGGAGTAGATAATCTTGTTCGATGATTGTTCGTCTGTGTCCTGTGAAATTTTCTAGTTCTAAAAATGTTTTTTTTTAGTCTATCGTAGTCTGTTTCTATTTAACCATCTTTGGCCATATGCGTCTTTTAAATCTTTTTTTGTGAATTTTTCTATTGGTAGATTTGCTTAGTAGTGTCTTTTGTGTATTTTTTCTTCCTTTGTTGTTGGTTAGTTCCATATTGTTGGTTTATTCTGAGGTTTATTAATAATTTTCTTGTTAAGCATTTTTTTTAAGTTTAGGATCTTTAATATTCTTTTGTTCTTAATTATTAACAAATTCGTCCATCAGATTCCATTTTTTTTTTGTCTTTCTTATATTTTTATTGTTCTTGAATCCAAGACGAATAAATATTAATTTTGATCCATTTAATAATGCCAATTTATTAACTCAATATGATTCATTATCCCTTCTGTCAAAAATGAAAACGAATTTTTTTAAGGTTAAAATCCTTTATTTAAATCTTGTAAGTGATTTTTAGTCCATTTCAACTTCTGTTACTTTAGTAGTGTCATTAATTCATGATGTTAAAATCAAATCATGAGTTAAACATCAATAATAATATGATGCTCTTGCTATTTGGCCAATGCCTTTCAAAATGCAGTATCCTTTTCAATTTCAAATTGTTCACGAGTATATATATATATAGTATTAGGCAATTTACATTATACTTCCATTCACATGCAACCCAAATATAAACCATCTTTCTCAAATTCAGCACTAAAAATTTTTGTAAAAATTCAGTAATATAATCCTTAAACATGATCCTTTATTAAAGAATAGGACTCAAATAAACCTCTTTGTTTACCAATATCTATGTTGAAATACTAATAATCCTCCCGACCAGTAACATTCTTGAACATAATTTCACAGCCTCCATTGAACCCGTAAAAACCATTGAAACAATTGTATTACAACATAATAGTCCTTAAAACTCGCTTTCCTATTTTACGAGTAAGCTTCCTAATGTCTGTTTTATAATTTATCATCCAACATAACCTATTAAATATTATCTAAAAAAGTTGCAGAAAAAAAATCCAAAGCACATCCCCAAAAATCACCCAAAAATACCAGTTTAATCATACAATACAAATACTAAATCAATCAATATTACATATAAATACTATAATATTTAATAATATTTAAAATTAACTACTAAAAATTATTAAAAACAAATATAAATAAATTTAAAAAACAATCAGAAGTATATAAATAAAATAAGCTAAATCCAACCAAAACTAAAAGAAAATAAGTAAAAAAAATATTAGAAAAATAAGAAAAAATCCTTAAGTTTATAGGAGTGCAGTATTAACAACAAAATACTATTAACAATATCATTAAAACAAGACATGATTAAAAATACTCAGCATGAAAAACCTTAAGTTTCTAGGAATGACAAACACCATAAAACACTACAAAAAATCAAAGAAAAAGGAAAAAAAACTAAAAAAATATGTCAAAGACCTAACAAATTGACAGTCCAGCGCTATTGAAAAATAAACATTTAATACTAATTAAAAACTAATATCTTATTATTATTAAATTAGGTGATATGGTGGAAAATTTTAGTGAATGGTTTCATAACATTTTAGAAGAAGCTAATATAACTGATTCAAGATATCCTATTAAAGGAATGGCTATTTGGATGCCTTATGGCTTTCAAATTAGAAAACACACTATGGAAATTATTAAAAAATTATTAGATAAAGACCATGAAGAGGTATTATTTCCAATGCTTATTCCTGAAACTGAATTAGCTAAAGAAGGAATTCATGTAAAAGGATTTGAAGATGAAGTCTATTGGGTAACCAAAGGAGGTCAAAGTGAATTAAACGAACAGCTAGCTTTAAGACCAACTAGTGAAACTGCAATTTATCCAATGTATGCCCTATGGATTAGATCACATATTGACTTACCATTAAAATATTATCAAATCGTAAATACATTTAGATATGAAACTAAACATACACGCCCATTAATTCGTGTGCGTGAAATTACTACTTTTAAAGAAGCTCATACTGCCCATGCAACTAAAAAAGAATCTGATGAGCAAATCAAAGACTTTATTGAAATTTATAAAGAATTTTTCGATGAATTAGGGCTTCCTTATTTAATCTCAAAAAGACCAGAATGGGATAAATTCCCAGGAGCAGATTATACTATGGCTTTTGATGTAATCATGCCTGATGGAAAAACCTTACAAATTGGTACAATTCATAATTTAGGTCAAACTTTTGCAAAAACCTTTGACATAACCTTTGAAGATAAAGATGGAGAGCATAAATTTGTTTATCAAACTTGTGCTGGACTTTCAGATAGAGTAATAGCTTCAATTATTGGAATTCACGGAGATGAAAAAGGTTTAAGACTTCCACCAAAAGTATCCCCTAATCAAGTCACAATAATTCCAATTTTATTTAAAAAAGGAAAAGAAGAAGTTCTAGCTAAATGTATGGAAATTAAAAAACAACTTGAAGCTAAAGGACTTAGAGTAAATATTGATGATAGAGATATTAGACCAGGTAAAAAATTCTTTGATTGGGAATTAAAAGGAACTCCTTTAAAACTTGAATTAGGTCCAAGAGATTTAGAAAACAATATTACAATAGCTATGAGAAGAGATGAAACAGAAAAAATCGAAATTACACTAGATGACAACTTGGATGACAATGTTTGTGACTTACTTAATAAAACTACAAATAATCTCTCAAAAATTGGACTAAAATTCCAAGAGGAACATTATAAATTTGCTAGTTCATTATCTGAAATTCCGAAACTAATTGAAGATGGAAATGTTGTTGCATTTAATTGGTGTGGAGATACAGAATGTGGAAAAGCTATTGAAGATGAAACTGGTTATAATATTCTGGGTATTAAAGAAGAGATTAGTGAAGGAAAATGTATAGCAAGTAATGAAGATGCAAAATACCTTGCACTAATAGCTAAAACTTATTAAGTGATATAAATGGATGATATCTATGCAATAATCCCCGTTAGCAAATTTAAAAATGCTAAAACCCGTCTTTCACCTTTCTTGTCAGAAGATGAAAGAGAACAGCTATTAAAAGCTATGTTAAGAGATGTTAGTGATGCCTTAAAAAAGTACGTTGATAAAATATTCATTATAAGTGCTGACAAGGATGTTTTAGACTATGCTGAAAGCTTAAAATTAAATACAATTATTGAAAATGATAATTCTAATTTAAATAGAGCTTTAAAGCAAGCTATGAAATATTGTATTAAAAAAACTAGAAAAATCTTAATTGTACCATCCGACATACCTTTAATTGGAAAAACCAATATTAAAATGCTAATTGATGCATCAAAAAGCTTGGACTTTATTATTGTTCCTTCAAAAGGTGGTGGAACTAATATGATAATAATGAAACCCATGGCAATCCATACAAGGTTTGAAGGATTTAGCTATAAAGAACACTTAAAAGCAGCTGAAAGAAAAAAGCTAAATCCACAAGTTCATGATTCACTGTTTATGGCATTAGATGTTAATACTGCTGAAGATTTAGGAGAAATAATGATTCATGGAGATAAAACACACACACGAAAATACTTAAAAGAACTGAAAGTCAATGTAGAGTCTTATCATGGAAGCGAAAGATTAAGAGTTACACGAGATGATTGAATGATTGTAATGTCAATAGCAGGTGTTGATCCATCAGCAGGAGCAGGTGTTTTTGCAGACATTAAAACATTTCAAGCAATTGGTGTTTATGGTTACGGAGTAATAACTGCACTAACATCTCAAAATCCCAATAAAGTATACTCTATTAAAGCAATTGAAAGTGAGTATGTTGAAGAGCAAATTGATGCTGTTCTTGATTTTCATGATGTGGAATTTATAAAAACTGGAATGTTATACTCAACCGACACTATAAAAACAATAGCTAAAAAAATTAAAGAATATGACTTAAAAGCCATTGTTGATCCTGTTATGATAGCTACTGCTGGTGGAAATCTAGCTAAAGATGATTTAAGCCATGATTTAAATAAATATTTGCTTCCAAAAGCTTACCTAACAACTCCTAATATTTCTGAAGCTGAAAAATTAACTAATATGGAGATTAAAAATGTTGATGATGCTGTTATATCATCTAAAATACTTGCTAAAAAATGCAATACACTTATAACTGGCGGACATTTAGATGGGCTAAACACTTTAAATATTGATAATAATGTGTCAATTTACAAACAAAAGTTATTAAAAACAGATAATTTGCATGGAACGGGTTGTAATTTATCATCAGCTATAACAGCATACCTTGCAAAAGGAAATGATTTAGAAAAAGCCTGTAGGAACTCTTTTGATTATGTATATAAAAGCATAAAAAATGGAAAATATGGGACTTTAATAGCTGATTTATAAGCTATTACTCCACCATATCCAAATTTTCAACAATTTCTTCTTGAATTTTAATAAATTCAATTGATTCCCTTTTTCTTGGACGTTCTAAATCCACTTCAACAATATCTTTAATACGGCCGGGATTTTTATCAAGCATTACAATTTTATCTGCAAGATAGACAGCTTCATCTACATCGTGAGTTACAAAAACAATCGTATTTTCAAATCTTTTCCAAACCCCAATCAGTTGTTCTTGAAGACTATGTCTATTTTGCATATCCACTGCAGAAAATGGCTCATCCATAAGCAATATTGGTGAATGATTTAACAGAGATCTAATAATTGCAACCCTTTGTTTCATACCACCTGAAAGTTCATGAGGATAGCTATCTTTAAAGTCAATTAAATCAACACTTTTGAGATATCTCTCAGCAGCTGCAATATTTTCTTCTTTTGAATGTTTACCCGATCTCTCAAGACCATACATAACATTTTGAAGAACATTTAACCATGGAAATAATGAGTATTGTTGAAAAATTACTGCTCTGTCTCCAGAAGGTTTTTTAACAACTTCTCCATTAGCAACAATTTCACCAGAAGTAGGTTTATCAAGACCGGCTATTAAACGAAGAAGCGTTGTTTTACCACATCCAGAAGGACCTAAAAGACATACTAACTCTCCATCATCAATAATGAGATTAATATCTTCTAAAACAGGTAATAAACTGTTTCCTCTTGTTTTAAATGATTTATTAATATTTTTAATTTCGATTGTCATCATAACACCTACCAGAATATTCTATTTTGAATGTAATTAAATATGCCATCAAAGATTAATCCAATTAATCCTATTACTAGCATACCAACAACAGTTGTACCTGTATCAAAAAGATTAGTAGCTATTAAAATCATGTGCCCTAGACCACTGCTTGAACCAATCATTTCTGCTGAAATAGTACACATTAAAGCAATTCCAATGCCTACTTTAAGACCAGATACTACATACGGAACAACAGATGGAACAACAACAGTTCTAAGTACATCCCAATCACTAGCACCTAATGTTTGAGCAGATTCAACTAAAACTTTATCTGTTCTTTTAACACCATCAATAGTATAAACTAATATTGGAAATACACACCCCATGAAAATAATAAATACTGCAGGAACAGTACCAATACCAAACCATAAAATTGAAAAAGGAATCCATGCTACAGGTGGAATCGGTCTTAAAACACTAATTACAAATGTACAAATATCTTCCAACTTTGAATACCAACCAAGAAGAATTCCTAAAGGAATAGCTATAATAGATGCAAGAATCAAACCTGCAAATACTTTAAATAAAGTATCTAATGTATTAGTTAATAGTTTTCCAGATACAATAATATTCCAAGCTGAAATACAAACATCAACAGGACTTGGCAATACATAAGGAGAAGCTAGATGTAAAACCCCAGTTATTAAATACCAAAACAAAATTATAATAATAGGTAAAATAAATGGTGTAAATTTATTATTATATTTATTCATCACATAATCACTTAACAAAAATTTAATATACTTATTATTAAGTTTTTATAATATAAAAAGTTTAAAAAAAAAAGGGACTGTCAATTTGTTAGCTCTTGTTTTCGTTTTTCGATCCAGCCATCTTTTTGGTGCATTATCTGGTTGAATATTCCTTTTAATGTTCTAAATTTCTTTTTGTGTGATTTGGGCATTGTATTTCCAATGTAATTTTCTATTTGATTGTTAGTACAGTCTAGTTTTCCTTTGTGTCTTTTTTTAAGGAAGTGTATGTATTTTTTGTAATTCTGGGAAGAATTTTTTCTTTAAGTA
>NZ_LWMU01000086.1 GCF_001639275.1 Methanobrevibacter oralis | reverse complement strand
TTTTTCTTTAATAAGATTTCTCACATCTTTTAAATTATATTTTTCTTCATTTCCAGTGATGATTTCTTTTAATTCATTTAATTGTTGGTCAGTTAGGTAAGATTTTCTACCACAATTGGAATAATTTAAAAATAAGCCAGCAATGCCATTTTCATTATATTGTTTGACCCATCGTTTCACCGGTTTTTCTTGAAATATTAATGTTTTTTGAGGCTTTAGCAATACTTTCACCGTTTGCAACCATGTGAATTACTAAAAGACGCCTATAAACATCGTAATATTTTCTGTACTCTTTCAACATTTCTGCAATTTCAGAAAGCTCTAAATGTTTCTTAATTTTATTATTAAATTTTTCCATGAGCATATATCTATAACTCATTAGGTATAAACTTTTGGTAAGAAACTATAAAGATGAAGAAAAATTTAAATTTAAATTAGAATATACTATAGGGGCATTTGATTTTTATAATGAATTGAATTTTGATGATTTAATTAACCAATTTAATAGTGAAATTATTTGTAATGAAAAACCTTTGGTTGAACGTAGATTTAAAAAGGCTTTAAGAACATATAATGGATATATTAAAGGTACTGATAAGTTAAAATTAAGATCGGAGTTTAATACAGATTATTATTATTTTTATAATGAATTGAATTTTGATGATTTAATTAACCAATTTAATAGTGAAATTATTTGTAATGAAAAACCTTTGGTTGAACGTAGATTTAAAAAGGCTTTAAGAACATATAATGGATATATTAAGGATACTGATAAGTTAAAATTAAGATCGGAGTTTAATACAGATTATTATTATTTTTATAATGAATTGAATTTTGATGATTTAATTAACCAATTTAATAGTGAAATTATTTGTAATGAAAAACCTTTGGTTGAACGTAGATTTAAAAAGGCTTTAAGAACATATAATGGATATATTAAAGGTACTGATAAGTTAAAATTAAGATCAAAGTTTAATACAGATTATTATGATTTTTATGATGAATTGAATTTTGATAAAATAATTGATGAAACTAATGACAAATTATCCGAAAAACAAAAAGTTGAAATTTTAAATGATTTTAAAGATAAATTAGACCTTCCAAGAGGTTATATTTCATATTCTGAAAAAATTAAAATAATAACTAATTTTCCAGATTATATTTTCGATATGGATGAATTAATTGAAAATTATAATAAATTTTATATTGAAGAGCAAATGGAGTTAAATAAGGAATTTTTTGAAAATATTGCAGATAGAACTTTAGATAATGATCAAATTGTTGCAGTTTTAACAGATGATGATAATACACAAATAGTGGCAGGTGCTGGAACAGGTAAAACATTAACTATTCAAGCAAAAGTTAAATTTTTAATTGAAAAACAGAATATTTCTCCACACGATATACTTTGTATTACATTTTCAAATACTGCAAGGAATGATTTAGAAAGAAAAATTAAAAAAACTATTGGAAATAAACCGGTTAATATTAAAACATTTCATAGTATTGGATATTCTATTTTAGGAATAAATGGGGAAGAACGTAAGGTACCTGAAAAAGAATTAATTAATTTAATTGATGATTATTTCAAAAGTAGTGTTATTGAAAATCCAGTATTGGCTAAAGATGTAATTGAATTTTTCGCTTATTATTTTAATATTATTCATATTAATCAGGTTGATTTAAGATTACAGACAATTAGAAGTAAATTAAACGAGTTAGATGAGTATGATGAATATTTAAAAGAGTATCTCCAAGTTGAACATGTCGGTGAGAAAAAAGAATACATGGAAAGTGTTCCAGAATTAATTGCAGCTAATTACTTTTTTATTCATAATATTAGCTATGAAATCCCTAAAAACATGTTTTTAAAATATAAAAATTATGATACCTACATTAATAGCTATTATAAATATTTATTTGCTAATCAATGTAGTGAAATTCCTGATAATATAAAACAAGAATTTATAAATGATTTTGATGAACATTTTGGATGTAAAGAATTTAATTATTATCCTAATTTCTATTTACCTGAACATGATATTTATCTTGATTTGATTTCTTTAAATGATGAAAAAGATGAATATGAAATTGATAATAACTTATTCAAATCTAATTTAATTAAAATACATTATCGTGATGAAGATATAGAATCTCTTTTGAATGATTTAAATAAAAATTTAACTAATTTTGATGTTAAAATCAATAATGTTGATTATAATAAGTTATTTGATTTATTAATTATTGATAGTAAGTTACCTGAATATGCAATTTTTATTAAAACATTAGAGAGATTTATTAATTTATTTAAAGGAAATGCTCTTAATATTGATTATGATGGCAATGATATTTCTAAATATAGATTCAATGAATATAGGAATTTAAATAATAAAAATTACTCTGGTGCTTTTAAAAAGAGAATCGGATTCTTTTTAGATATTATTGAAAAAGTTTATGAAATATATTTGCAAAGATTAAACAAAGAAAATCTATTGGATTTTAATGATATGATTAATGATGCAGTTATTAAACTTCGAAAAGGAGCTTATATTCATAATTATAAATACATCTTTGTTGATGAATATCAAGACACATCACATACTAGATACAATTTATTAAAAGAAATGCAAAATAGAACTGGTGCTAAAGTAATTGTCGTGGGGGATGATTGGCAATCAATTTATGGTTTTACTGGTTGTGATATAAACCTATTTTCAGAATTTGATAAATACTTTGACCATCCTAAAATGGTTAAAATTCAAATTACTCACAGAAATTCCCAAGATTTAGTTGATGTAGTTGGAAAATTCATTTTAAAAAATAAAAATCAAATTCCAAAAAAATTAAAATCAGATAATGTAGTTAAGAAAAAACCAATTAAGTTAGTAGAGTATATTTCAAGATCTGAGGAAATATTAGGAATTATTGAAATATTAGATGAAATTTCAAAAAAAGACCCAAATGCAGAGGTTTTAATCCTTGGAAGAAATAATAAAGATATTAATGAAATTTTATGTAAAAATTTAATCACAACCAATGATTATATGAAAATTAATTATTTTAAAAAGCCTAATTTGAAAATAGAATATAAAACAGTACATAAATCAAAAGGACTGGATGCAGATTATGTAATTGTACTTAATTTAAATAATAAATTAAATGGATTTCCAAATAAAATGGAAAATGATCCAATTTTAGACTTTGTAAACAATAAAAAAGATGAAGATATCGATTATGCAGAAGAAAGAAGATTATTTTATGTAGCACTAACAAGAACTAAAAATAATGTTTATGTATTTCATAAATCTATAAATTATTCCCAATTCATTGATGAGCTCAAAGATGAAAATAAAGTAGATAAATTAAATTTTAAATTCTCTAATGAAGAACTAATGGAAATAAATAACTTGCTTGGAAAAAAATTTGAAGTAATTGAAACTGATAATGTATGTCCAAATTGTGGTGTTGGAAAAGTTAATTTAATCTTAAATAATGAAAAGGGAACTTCTTACTTTAGATGTTCTAATTTCTGTGGATGGGATGGAGGACCACATCATAATGAATCACGATGGTATGATTCTAGACAGATTGCATATGTGAAATATGCTAAGGTGTGTGATGAGTGTGGTGGGATGTTAGTTGTTAAAGAAAATGGTATTGATGGTAGTAATTTTTTAGGATGTAATTTTCATAAAGAAAGGGATTGTTGTAATTCTATTGATTTACCTTCCGATTTTGATTTAAGTTAATTTTGGGAATACAGGGTAGTGTTGTAAAATTAATATAAAACTATTTATTTTATTCACAACAATATTATAACTAGTTTATATTAATGTTAAAGGTTGGTTAAATTGTCAGTTAAAGCACCAAAAATTTTAGATAATAAATCTGACTTTGTTTATAGGGAACTTGAAGAAAGTATTAAAAAAGGTTCTAAATTATCAGTTATTTCAGCTTATTTTTCCATGTATGCTTATGATAGTCTTAAAAAAGATTTGAATAAGATTAATAACATGTGTTTCATTTATACCAAACCTACATTTTTAAAAAATGACAATAAAGAGTCTAGACAGTATTATATTGATAATAATAGTATTTTTGGAAACGATTATGAAATTAAGCTTAAAAATGAAATGACACAGGGATCTGTTTCAAAGGAATGTTCACAATGGATTCGAGATAAAGTTGAAATTAAATCTTTTAAATCTCCTAATGAAGCACAACCACGTATGATTTGTGTAAACAATGGGGATGATAGTGATATTGCTATTAATGGAAGTGTTGATTTTACAACAGCGGGTTTAGGACTTAATAATTCCACAAGACAAGATGTTAACAATTGTGTGTATGGGCAAATGTTTACTCAGTCATCTTTGATGATGTTTGATAGTTTGTGGAATAATGATGATTTATTAGAAGATGTAAAAGATGAAGTTCTAAATCAGATGCAAACAATGTATAAGGAAAATCCTGCAGAGTTTATTTATTTTTTATCACTTTATAATATTTTTTCTGGAAACTTAGATGAGCTTGAAGGTGGATCGATTCGTGAAGGAAATAATCTTAAAAACACTAAAATTTGGAATAAGTTATATAACTTTCAAAAAGATGCTGTTGTTGGGGCTATTGAGAAAATTGAGAACCATAATGGTTGTATTTTAGCAGATAGTGTTGGTTTAGGTAAAACATTCACTGCTTTAGCTATTATTAAGTATTATGAGTCCCGTAATGATAGGGTACTTGTGTTAGTTCCTAAAAAACTCAGAGATAATTGGACAATTTATACTCAAAATGATAAAAGAAATATTTTTGCAGATGATAGGTTTAATTATGATGTATTAAATCATACAGATTTAAGTAGACAATGGGGTAAATCTGGAGATATTGACCTTAAAACAATTAATTGGGGTAATTATGATTTAGTTGTAATTGATGAATCACATAATTTTAGAAATAATCCTGCGGTTAAAGATAGAAAAACAAGATATCAAAAATTAATGAATGAAATTATAAAAGGGGGTCATAAAACTCGTCTTTTAATGCTTTCAGCAACTCCAGTTAATAATAAAATGAATGATATTAAAAACCAAATTGCATTTATCACTGAAGATAATGACCAAGCACTTGTTGATGTGGGTATTAATAGTATTAGTTTTACTCTTAGGAATGCTCAAGGTGTTTTTAATAAATGGGCTAAGATGTCTGAACTTGAAAAAACTGATTATAGTTTCATTGATATGATTGATTTGGATTATTTCCAATTATTAGATACTTTAACAATTGCACGTTCAAGAAAACATATTGAGAAATATTATGATTTAGATGAAATAGGTGAGTTTCCAGAAAGATTGCCTCCAATCAATATTAAATCTGAAATTGATTTAAAAAATGAATTTCCAACATTATATGAGGTAAATAACGAAATATCAAAATTAGAACTTGCAATCTACTCTCCTATGAGATATATTTTACCAAATAAGATGTCTGAATATGAAAAGAAATATGATATGGAAGTGGGTCATGGTTCAACTTTCAAACAACTTGATAGGGATGTTAATGTTACTCATTTAATGAGAATTAATCTTTTAAAACGTATGGAAAGTTCAATACATTCATTTAAATTAACAACTGAACGTATTTTAGACATGATTAATCAAACTTTAGATAAATTAGATGATGGAACTGATTATAATCCAAGTATTAGCATTAGCTCTATTGACTTAGATGGTGATGATGAATATATTGATAATCTAATGATTGGTAATAAAAGAAAAGTATTGCTCCAAGATATGGATTTAATTAAATGGAGACAAGATTTGGAACTGGATAAAGAAAGATTAGAACATTTATTTTGTGAAGCTGAAAAAGTCAGTCCAGAAATGGATGCTAAGCTTAATGATTTAAAATGGAAAATTAAAGATAAAATTTCAAATCCAATCAATCCTAAAAATAAAAAATTAATTGTTTTCACTGCTTTTGCTGATACTGCTAAATATCTATACAAAAATATTAATAAATGGGCTTTAGATGAGTTTGATGTTCACTCAGCACTTGTAACTGGTGGAGGAGATAATAAAACCACTTTAAAAGGTGTTGTTGCAAGTGATATTAATGATATTTTGACTAATTTTTCACCAATATCAAAAGAGAGATTAAATATTGACCCAGATGCAACAAATGAAATTGATATTTTAATTTGTACTGATTGTATATCTGAAGGGCAGAATTTACAAGATTGCGATTATTTAATTAATTATGATATTCATTGGAATCCGGTTAGGATTATTCAAAGATTTGGAAGAATAGATAGGATTGGATCACTTAATAAACAAATTCAACTTGTTAATTTTTGGCCAAATATGGAGTTAGATGAATATATTAATCTTGAAGGAAGAGTTAAAAAGCGTATGGTTATGGTTGATGTTGCTGCTAGTGGTGAAGAAAATATCATAAGTAATAATCAGAAAATGAATGATTTAGATTATAGGAGAAAACAACTGGAAGAGCTTCAGGATAAGGTTTTAGATTTAGAAGATATTTCAAACTCAATTTCTATTACAGACTTAACTTTCAATGATTTTAAAACGGAATTAATGAATTATATTGATGAAAATAAACTAGAACTTGATAAAGCTCCAAAAGGAATTTATTCAATTGTTGACATTCCACATGAATTAAAAAATGAGCTTGAAAGTGGGGTAATATTTTTACTTAAACAAATCAAAGGAACAACAGAATCCAGTGAGAAAAATCCATTAAGTCCTTATTATTTAGTATATATTGGTGAAGATGGGGAGGTTAAATATTCTTATATTAAATCCAAACATGTTTTAGATTATTATAAAAAACTTTGCTTAGGTAAAACTGAAGTTTTAAAAGATTTAGTCGCTGATTTCGATGAGGATACAAATAATGGAAAAGACATGAGTAAATATTCGGAACTTCTTGTTGAAACAATTGAAGACATATTAGGTAAAAAACAAGAAGTAGGTGTTAAAAGCTTGTTTGGAAAAGGTGGAACCGCTACATTAAAAAAAGATATTGATGGGCTTGAAGAGTTTGAATTAATTAACTTTTTAATTGTGAAGTGATTTAATGAGCTTAATTGGAGATATTTTAGAAGTTCCAAACGGTTGTGTTATTGACTATGTAATTCCTAAAAAAGAGGTTTTTGAAGCTGCCGATTTAAAAACTAAAGATAAAAAAATTTTTACAGACATTGTAAAACAAATTAAATGGTGTTACAAATTTGATGAAGATACTTTAAGGATTTCTAAATATACAGATGATGTTAGAAATTATAGTGAAGTTGAACTTATTAATATTAATTTAAAATATGATAATGTTCACAAAACTGGTGTTGGTAAATTTAAAGAAGATGAAAAAATTGATAGAGTAGTTGATATACTTTTAAGATTTATTCCCTATCCAATCATTTTAACTGTTCAATATGAAAATGATTTAAAATTTTATGGAGCACATATACGTGAAAGCAAAGCGGATTCATCAAAAATAGTAATAGATGGACATGTAATGTCTACAAATTGGATGGATATTAATAATTTATCTGAAATTGAAGAAGATTTCATATCAAAAATTCAATATGATCGTTTTGATAAAAATGATTTTTACGACTTTTATGACTCGTATATAACAGCTATGATTCAATATGGTGGAGCAATGACTGCTGGAGGAACAGTTGATTTGCCTGTTGAAGAGA
This sequence comes from Methanobrevibacter oralis, assembly GCF_001639275.1. Classification (NCBI taxonomy): domain Archaea; kingdom Methanobacteriati; phylum Methanobacteriota; class Methanobacteria; order Methanobacteriales; family Methanobacteriaceae; genus Methanobrevibacter; species Methanobrevibacter oralis. The sequence continues at coordinate 1,345 of NZ_LWMU01000086.1, read as the reverse complement.
TTTCTAAAATTTACGATAAAATATCGCTTATTGATTTAGATATTAAAAAAATTGAGAAACAAATTTCGATTGAAAATAATTTTAATTCTCAACTAGAATTGAATATAAAAGCAGGAAAACTTAAAGAGAAAAAAGAAAAACTTATTTTAAAGCTTAAAGGTGAATAAATGAAATTAGATGGTAAAAGCAAGGATATTGTGTCAGATAATATTTCTAAATTAAAAGAAATATTTCCTGAAGTCATAACAGAAGATAAAGTTGATTTTAAGAAGTTGGAATTGATTTTAGGTGAAGATATTGATGTTTCTTCTGAAAAGTATAGTTTTACTTGGCCAGGCAAGACTCAAGCTATTAAAGAGTCTCAAAAACAGTTCACTGGAACTTTAAGACCATGTCGTGAGGAATCAAAAAATTGGGATACAACTCAGAATTTGTATATTGAAGGTGATAATCTTGAAGTTTTAAAGCTTTTACAAAAAAGTTATTATAATAAGATAAAATGTATTTACATAGATCCGCCTTATAATACTGGAAAAGATTTTATTTATAAGGATAATTTTAAAGATAATTTAGAAAATTATTTAGAGCTTACAGGACAATTAGTTACAGGAGAGAGAGAGAGAGAGAGCATTGGTATTAAATTAAGTACAAATAGAGAAACTAATGGGCGTTATCATAGCAATTGGTTGAATATGATGTATCCTAGACTTAAATTAGCTAGAAATTTATTATCTAATGAAGGATTAATTTTTATAAGTATTGATGATAATGAATATTCTACTTTATTAAAGATTTGTGATGAAATATTTGGTGAAGATAATTTTATTTCAAATTTTATATGGAGAAGTAAAACTGGTGGTGCGGGTGATGCAACTAATATAACTGTTGATACAGAATATATAGTTGCATATGCAAAGAATATAAATTTGGTTTCAATAAATAAACAAAAAGTTGAACGTCAATTCAAATTTAAAGATAAACATTATGCAACTAGAGGTTTATTTAACATTAGAAATCTTGATGAAAGTGGTATTAGATATTCTGAATCTTTGGATTTTAAAATTCGTAGAGTTAATGATTGGATTTATATTGATAATGAAAGTTTTAAAATTTATGATGAAAGTTTTTTAAATGAGATTTCTGAAAATTTTTCTATTGTTCCTGGTGGAAAAGCTAATCACTTAAAGAAATACACATGGCGTTGGTCTAAATCCAAAATATAGTTTTTCTCGAAAAGTTTATACCATATAAATTACAAATTAATATTCATGGTAAAAAATAGCAAAAAAATTGAAGGACATCTTGAATTGGATGAAATTAAAGAGGTTATGAAAGAATATAAAGA
>NZ_LWMU01000085.1 GCF_001639275.1 Methanobrevibacter oralis | reverse complement strand
GGAAATACAATGCCCAAAGCACACAAAAAGAAATTCAGAACATTAGAAGGAATATTCAATCAAATAATGCACCAAAAAGATGGCTGGATCGAAAAACGAAAACAAGAGCTAACAAATTGACAGTCCCTATTAATTGACTTACATAAAGTATAAATTAAATTTACTATATAAATTTATATGCTAAAAATTTTAAGAAGGTTTAGAATTTGCAAGTCGAAAACATTAGTATTAAAGACATTGACAAAAGTCTTTTAAATGAAAATTATGTTTCTAATAATGAAATTTCAACAACAATTTATTTATCCTTTTTACTTAGAAAGCCAATGTTAATTGAAGGACCTCCAGGGGTTGGAAAAACAGAATTAGCAAAAGTGATGGCTAAGACTTTTGATAGAGATTTTTTTAGAATTCAATGTTATGAGGGAATTACATTTGAACAAATTGTTGGTGAATGGAATTACCAAAAACAATTACTTCATTTAGAAGCAGCTAAAACAGAAGAGTATAAAGAGGATAAAATATTTGAAGAAGAATTTTTTATTAGAAGAGCTTTATTAAATGCTTTTTTAAATAATAAAGATTCAGTATTGCTTATTGACGAAATTGATAAAGCAGATGAAGAGGTAGAGAGTTTTTTACTTCAAGCATTAGGTGAACAAGAAATAACAATCAACGATTTAGGAACATTTCAACTTCAGAATGATTTATTAGTAATTTTAACATCTAATTCACAGAGATCTCTTCTTGATGAAACTAAAGATAGGTGTTTATTCCTATATATTCCATATCCTACAGTTGAAAGGGAAATTGAGATAGTTAAATCCAAAATACCTGAAGCTAATGATGAAACAGTATCTAAAATTGTTAAAATTGTTCATGATATACGTAATCTTAATTTAATGAAAAAACCTTCTGTAAGGGGAACTGTTGATTGGGTAAAATCGGTTTCTAATCTTGGAGAGAAAAATCTTAATAAATCTCTTAAGAGTAGTGTTGGAGTAGCTATTAAAACAGAAAGTGATAAAAAAAGAGTTATTAAAGATATTTTAGATAAACAATGAATAAGATATAAATGATTAATAAAATAGCAAATCTATCATCTGAACTTAGAATGGAAGGGTTACCTGTCAGTATTAGGAGTACTCAAGCAGCTGTTAAAATTTATATGGATTTAGGTGGAGATGACAGAAACTTATTAAAAACAGCTTTGATGTCAATCTATGTTAAAGACAGATACGATATTCCTAAATTCAATAAAGTTTTTGAGAAATTATTTGCAGTTGATAAAGGCACTAAAGAGATTTTTGAAGAAGCTAGTAGAGGTAAAGCATATCAAGGAACTGGACCTAGATCTAATAAGTATATTATTAAAAAGCAAGGTGACGACTCTTTAAAATTCAAAAAAGAAGAAATTGATAATAAAAAACTTAAAATGTTATCTGGCCAACCATTATTGGATGAAGTTAGAAAACTTGAAAAAGATGGGGAATTAATGAACAAAGACCTTACAAAACTCAATAGATTCGACCCAAGAATGTTAGAGATCTGTCAAAGATTAGGTAAAAGAATAGCTAATAAACGTTCTAGAAGAAAATATGAAAGTAGTTCTCATAAAATTGATATTAGGAGAACAATAAGGGCTAATCTCAAATATGGTGGCGTTCCAATTGAATTAATAAAAGCAAAACCAAGACCTCATAAAAATGAACATCTATTCTTAAATGATATTAGTGGGTCATGTGAGTGGATTAGTAGTTGGTTTTTCATGTTAATGTTTTCGGCTCAAACTGCTTTTAAACATTCAAGAACTTTCGAATTTGATAATAAAGTTATTGAAACTACTTCTGCTTTAAAAGAGGAATATCTTATAGATTCATTTGTTAAAGTTAAAGATTTAAGACTTAAAAACATGATGGTTCATGGAACTTCAAATATGTATACAGCATTTAAAGGATTTAGAGATCTTGTTAATATTAATAATAAATCTTATGTTATTATTTTATCTGACTGTCGAGATTGGGCTGGACCTAAAGTAAAAGGTATTCCAGCTAGTGTTGATTTAGTTGAACAAATGGTTAGAGATGCTAAAAAGGTAGTTATTTTGAATCCTGAAGATAGAAATAAATGGGATATAGTAGATAGTTGTGTATCATTGTATGAAGAAGCAGGAGCTCAAGTATTTGAAGTAAACACATTAAATCAATTAGCTCAATTTGTAGAACAAATGTAGATGAGAGTATGAGATGTAGTAAATGTGGAAATCCAAAAGTTATTATCAAAAAAGAGCAATCAGGTCAATTACTATGTAAAGACTGTTTCATCGAATCAATAGAAAAAAAAGCTATTAAAACAATTAGAAAAGAAAAGTTATTAGATAAAAAAGATAAAGTTTTAGTTGCTCTTTCAGGTGGAAAAGATAGTGTAACTGCCTTAGAAATATTAAATACTTTTCGTGAAATGAATGTTATAGATATATGTGCTGTAACAGTCGATGAGGGAATAGATAATTACCGTCAAGATGGTGTTGATATTGCAATAAGACATGCTAAAAGATTAGGAATAGAACATAAAGTTGTTAGTCTAAAAGATGAATATGGTATTACTTTAGATGAAATAATGCAAAAAGATAACCATAAAGGGTCTTGCACATATTGTGGAGTATTCAGAAGAACAATTATTAATAAAGCAGCACGTGAAATGGGAGCTACTAAAATAGCTACTGGTCATAATCTAGATGATGAAGTTCAAGCAATCATTATGAATTATCTTGAAGGAAACACAGATAATTTAACTAAATTAGGAGCTAAAAGCGAATCTAAAGCTAAAGAATTCACAGTCAAAATCAAGCCTTTACGTGAAATACCTGAACGTGAAATTGGATTGTATGTGGTTGCTAAGGACTTGGAAGTTCATTTTGATAGTTGTCCATATGCACAACAATCATTTAGAGGGGAGGTCTCAGAAGTATTAAATCAGTTATCAAAAAAACATCCTACAATAAAATATTCAACACTTAGGGGATATGATAAAATTAAAGAAGTATTAAAAAAAGAGTTTAAAAAAGAATATCCTAAAGGTAGATGCGAAAGATGTGGTGAACCATCAGCAAATAGATTATGTAAAGCTTGCACATTTATAGAAGAATTGAATTAGGTGATAATATGTCATTTACATTAAGATTTAATAATGTAGAGGAAAAGAGAGAAATATCTAAAGAATACTATACAATTAAAGATTTACTTGAAGAATTGGATTTGTCTTCCCAGATTATTGTATCAAAAAAGAATGGAGAACTTGTTATTGAAGATGAATTAATCCATGATGGGGATAAAATTCATTTAGTTCAAATAATATATGGTGGTTAGTTGAAAATTAGTTATGAATGTGGGGCTTGTTTTTTAAGACAAGCTAGAGAAGCTATGGATTTAGCTAGTGATGATGAAGAACTTAAATTAGAAATTACGAGGGATATTTTCGAATTTTTAAGTAAAAATTTTTATCTAAACACTAACTCTAACAAAACTGGTTCTACTATACATAATATGATTAAACAAAAAACATGTTGCACCGATCCTTATTTTGAAGAAAAAATCAAAGGGAACAAAATAGCTTTAAAATATCTGCCTCTTGTTCAAGAAATATTAAAAAAAGACAATAGTTTAGAAAATCATGTTAAAATAGCTATTATTGGAAACATTCTTGATTTTGGTGCATTTAAATTAGATGATGATATTGAAAAGTTGATTAAAGAGTCTCTTAGTAAAAAATTAGCTATTAAAGATATTTATGAGTTTGAAAATGCACTTAAAACACATGGTAAAGTATTATATTTAGTAGATAACACTGGAGAGATTGTTTTTGACAAATTATTACTTTCTAAAATTAAAGAATATGATTTAGATATTACAATAGCGGTTAAAAAAGAACCTATTTTAAATGATGCATGCAGAGAAGATGCTTTAAATGTTGGGCTTGATGAATATGGTGAAATTGTTGATATAGGTGCTGGAACAGTAGGATATGTCGATAGTGAAATTTCACAAGATTTTAGAGAAATTTTTAATGCACATGACTTTGTAATTTCAAAAGGAATGGGTAATTATGAAGGGTTAACAGAAATAAATTTATCCAGTAAGGAAGTCTTTTTTTTGTTATGTGCAAAATGTAATACAATAGCTCGTGATATTGGAGTTAATACATTCGACATGCTTCTTTTTAAATATAATAAATAGATGATTATGATTATTGGATTCATTGGCTTTGGAAAAGTATCAAAAAACTTAATAAAACTCATTAAATCAGATGAAATTAAATTCATAACCTCTTTTGAAAATAGATTAGCTAAATCCACAAATGATTATAATATAGAAGTTTTAGATAGCTATAAGGAGGTTTGTGAGAAATCAGATATTTTAATTTCAGCTAATTCTCCAGAGAATGCTTTAAATGTAGCTATTGAATATGGAAAATACTGCATGGGAATTTATTTAGATTTAAATAATATTTCACCAAAAACTACAAAAGAAATATCCAAACACACTAATAATTTTGTTGATGGAGCAATAATAGGTAAAATTGATTCAGATAATCCTGTAATTTATTTATCAGGTAAAAATGCAGATAAATTATTATTTTTAAATGAATTTTTAAATGTTTTTAAAATTAGTGAAAATATAGGAGATGTAGCTATTTTAAAGATGCTTAGAAGTAATTATACAAAAACATTATCTCTACTTTTAATAGAATCTACTAACTTAGCTAAAAATCACAATTTAGAAAAAGAGTTTTTTGACATAATCTCATTAACAGAATGTAAAGAGTTTAAAGAGAAATCATTATCTAGAATAAATAACACTCTAAACAATAAAAAAAGAAAAAGTGAGGAATTATTGGAAATTATTGATTATTTTAAAGATGATGATTTAGAAATGACTAAGTTAGCTTACAGAAAACTTAACCAATAGCTATTTTTACTTTAAAACCTTTTTTAGCTTCAATTATAGTTCCACTAACAGGAATAAAATTTGAATCCATGACATATCTTAAATAAGTTACTTCTCGAGCAGGTAATCTTAAATTGGTTTTTATTTTTTTATTTTCACTTTTAAATTGAATAGAAATCTTATTGTCCTTATTTATGAATAAATCGCAGTTAAGACCACTTTTAGTAATTTTACTTTCGAACTTAGTTAAATTTAGTCCAGCTTCTAAGATTGATGGAGCATTTTTAACAATTATATTTTCACTTCTAAATTTATTATTAGCTTCTTTTGCACTTACTCCATAATTAGACATACTTGCAACGTACCATGCTCTATCAATTACTCTTTGAACTTTTTGATTATCGGGGATTACTCCATTGGATTCATAATTCTTCATTAAATCCATCACTTCCTTTTTTGTAACCTCATTTTCAATTGCACTTACTGCAAGTCTAGTCATCACAGGCCCATAATCTGATTTTCTAAAAACAGCCCAAATAGATTCAGGATTCATATAAACTCTTCTTTTGATAATTTCATTTATAGTTTTTCCATTAAGATAAGCTATTTTTTCTAAATTTCCTCTGGAATAAGTGTTCATTCTTTTATAGATGATGTCCCAATTTCTTTTGCCTGGAACATTGTTGTTTTTTATTTCATCTTCTAAAATATCAATACTTGTTTTTGGAAGTAGTTTTTTAACATCGCTTGTAAGTTTAAGATTATTATCTATGATACTTTTTCTAATTAATCTAGCTGAATATTTTTCCTTGTCGAATTCTTTAATTACATGATATTTTAGTTTAGATCCAAGAAACTCATTTAATGCATACCATCTAATTTCATTTCTATTAGTGTAGTTCTTAGGCATTCCAACAAAATTACCTTCATCAACGAATCTTTGAGCTTTATTTTTAATTTCATCTAATGAAATACTTGCAGAAGTAATATAATCAGTAACTCCATCATCAATCATTTGTTTTAAACGAATAGGGACACTATAAGATAAGATAAGTCTATGATGCAAACCTTCAAATGATTTAATTTCATCAACTCCTAACGCTAAAGCCATTTTACATCTGGCTTCAAAATTTACAAAAAATGGAGCATGATTAGCACTGTATCCTTTATTTAAATAAACTACTAACTTTTTATTTTCTCTATTAGCAAGTTTTTTAGCTTCTTTAATTAATTTTTCATGTCCTTTATGGACTGGATCAAAGTCTGCACTAATTCCAATCAATATTAACACCAAAAACGTGAAGATAGATGAATTATCTATCTATTAATTTTAAGATACCATTAATTATTAACCAAATACCTATAAATGAACCAAGAATAATTGGATTTGAAAGGTAAGTTCCGATAATTATATACAATACCCCTAAAATGATTCCAATAATTCCAATATAGAATCCATAACGACTACTACGATTATTTAAAAGAGCTACAAGTCCTCCAATAATTAATATTATTCCTGCAATATATAATGAAAGCTCGGTTAAAATTCCAAGTAAAGAAGGATTAAATATTAAACCTATGCTTAATATTAAAAGTAACATTCCTAAAATTAAATCTAATATTGAACCTGTGGTGTTATAATCGATAATAGCTATTCCAACCATAAGGGAATAAATAGCTAGGAATAAAACGGATAATCCAAGAATTGCACTAACTCCAATAACTCCAAACATTGGAAATGCAATAATAAATATTCCTAAAATAATAGCGAATAAACTAATAAATTTAGTTTTCATTAAAATTCCTCCTAATAATAATTTAATGTTTTTTCATATTTAATATAATGGTAAATGTTTTATTTCAACATTTGAATAATTCATATCAGCATTATTAATTTCAGCTAACCACTCACTTTTACATTCACAGTCATATTCAATAAGTTCTTGTGTTAAATTTTTAGCAATTATTAAATGTTTCAAATCTTTATTGCATTTTTTACAATTATAAGGGCCTCGTCTAGAACCAAACCCTGATGTATCGAGTAGTGAGGAAATGTCTAATTTTGACCGGACTGTATTAATAATTTCAATACAACTCCAAATCCATGGAGGTTGATAAGCTCCTTTTCTCCAAAATCTTTCAATTAAAGTTCCTCCGTGTATTGTTGCTGGACAAAATGAAAGTCTATCTACGCCAATTGAATCACAATATTCAGCTGTTTTTATAGCTTCATCAACGCATTGTTTTTCAGAAGTTAAAATTGGTTTTACAAAGATATATGCTTTAGATTTGAGATTATAATTCTTTTTATTTCTTAATGTTTGTATCATATTAATTGCATTATTAAAATCTTTAAGAGTAAATCCTTTGTTGATTTTATTAATTCTAGTATAATCATTGGAAGTTTCAAGACCAATACTTATTTCAAATAATGTATCTCCAATAATTTCAAAGATTTCATCTAAATATTCTTCTTTGATGTATTCTGTTCTTGATTCAACAATAATTTCATCAACATTACCTAAATTAACCAAGGTTTTTAAAATTTCATCACGAGCATCTTTTGGAAGTTCATGAGGGTTTAAAAAACTACCTGAAGCAAATAATTTTACTGCAATCCTTTCTTCTTTAGTTATTGGATGTTTGGATAAATGTTCATTAAAAATTCTAAGAATTGTTTCACTATCAATAGACTCAAGTGTACAATCAGATACATAACTACACATTGTACATCCCCCACCATCTCCTAAAGCCCATGAACATCCTGGTGTGGGAAGTATAATAAATAGGGTTTTTGCAACACCATTATAAGTTAAATCGTCATTATACCAACTAGCTCCAACTTCTTCAGGAGTTTTAGGATCTTTTCTCTCAAAAGATTTTGTCCTAATTTCTTTACACAAATTTTCAATTTCCATTATTTTACCTGTTTCATAATAAATAAATTATATTATAAATTAAGGATTTTCATAATAAAAAAATTTTTGTTAAAAATAGTAGTTAGTTGGATAAAAAAATAAAAAAAATAAAAAAAGTTAGGAGTTTAGAAACTTGCGATTACATCTCCTAATAATTTGATGGATTCTTCTACATCTTTTCCGATTGGGGAACCAGCTACATATTGGGTAACGCCCATTTCACCTAATGCTTCTATTTTAGGTATGAATTCATCAGGTGTACCTGCTACGGAAAATGCATCAAGTAAATCATCATCTACTAAACCAATTGCTCCACCAAAGTCACCTTTACCTAAGCAGTCACCAATTTTTTCGTTGATTCCTTCAGGCAATCCGTGTCTAGCTATTACTGGAGGTGGTGAACCTGCTGCAATAAATGCAACTACAATTCTTGCCGCATTTTTAGCTGCTTCTGAGTCAGTTCCAATGGAAGTAGAGGTATATGCAGCTACATCAAAGTCAGCTAATTTTTTTCCAGCATTGTCAATTCCCTTTGAAATAAGAGGTAATGCTGCTTCATAATCTTTTGGATTGGATGCATTAATTAATACACCATCTGCAATTTCTCCAGCGGTTTCTAACATTTTAGGTCCTTGTGCACCCATATATATAGGGATATCTCCAACTGCTTTTACTCCACCTAATGCAGCTCCACCAGCAGTTTTATCACCATCAATTAAAGTTTTAATGTCAGCAATTGCATTTTTAATTGTGGTTACAGGTTTTTCCCATGGGATTCCTAATGCATCGAATGTTGCTTTATCACCAGGCCCAATACCAAAAGTAGCTCTTCCACCAGAAATTTCATCAATTGTTGCGATTGCAGAAGCAGAAATAGCAGGACTTCTTACATATGGGTTAGTTACACCAGGTCCTAATTTAATAGTTTCAGTTGCTTGTGCAATTAAAGCTAAGGATGCATATACATTTTTGTTGTTATAGTGGTCAGTGATCCATGCATATTCAAATCCTACATCTTCAGCTAATTTTACTAATCTTGCGATTTCATTTAAATCGGTTTGTGGTACGAATTCTATACCGAACTTCATTTTTTATCACCATTCATATTTTTGGTTAGTAATATATAAAGCAATTATTATTTGAGTTAGATAGAAACTTTTAAATATTATTTATGTGGTTGTTCATATTATCTTTATAATAAAATACTGCGTATTATTAAATTTTATTTTTATAATACTATTCTATTTCAGTACTTGAATAAAATAAAGTGTTATAATTTTTATTAAATTTTAATTTTTAATTATTTTTTTAATAAGTAAATCATTAAACTATTGTATTTTTTAACTAATAGCTATTTAAATCATTATATAGAAAATATATATACATTTGCAATATTTTCTATTTAATTTTGTTGATATTATTTCTCTCTATATTAAATGTGCTATATGTTTATGGTGTTAGTTTAAGTTTTATTGTATTAACAATTATAACTATGATGACTGCTTTTCCACATGTAGCTATAATTTATCATATTTATTAAATATTATTTATTAATTATTAATTGAATGTGTTTTGTGAGTGCCCAAGTTTTTTTTGGGTATGATGTTGGTTTTGTAGATGTGGTGAAATTTGATTATAGAAACTTTGTATCAAATTTTGTGTAATTACTCGTCTATATTTTTTTTAGCGTACTTCATAATTATTCTGTATACTTATTATTATGATCTGTTATGTGTTCAATTCTGTTTGATCCTGGCAGATGCTACTGCTATTGGGATTCGAT
>NZ_LWMU01000084.1 GCF_001639275.1 Methanobrevibacter oralis | reverse complement strand
TAATATTTCAAATGTAAATAAAATAGAAATAAATATATCATAAAACACCAAAAATAAGAGTTTAAAATAGAAAAAAAATAAACTCGATGTGAAATTTCAACTGTAAATACAGGATTTCAACAAAGTCTAAAAAACTAATTCATTGATATATGGGTTATAACTATTAATTCATTTTATAGAATATAATTTAAATTATTATTTTAATTTTTTAATGTTAAATTCATATTAAAAAACACTAGCTAATTTATTTATTAAAAAATCGTATTAATAATATATGAAAAACAACAAGAGAGTAACAATTACCATCAATAATGACATTGACTTGAATTTTCGCAAGTTAGCTTCAAGTAAAATGTTGTTCAAAACGGGCTGGTATTCAAAAGCTATGGAAGAGGCAATGTTATTGTGGATTGAAAAGGAAAGTCAGGGAAAATAGAACATACTTAAATATTTATGTTAAATAAATAATAATTGTATTATATAAGTAGGTGTTCTATAATGGAAAATGAAGATTTAAGAACTGTTCGGGTTTATACTAAAAAGTATAATAGTAAAGATAGTGATGGAAATACAGTTGAAAAGGAATCTAAACAAAAACAAGTTAGTCTTAAAAAAGAGGATCCTTTTGAAGATGATGATTTGGTAATGGTTCTTGCTAAAGAGGATTATGAAAAACTAATCAATAATCAGTTTTCTGAAAAAAAAATTAGAGAATATAATGAGATTATCCACAATAAGGATGAGCGAATAAATGAACTTGAAAATCAGATTGAAACTTTAAAAGGCTCCTTTTTTGATGATGTTAATAGTTTAAAAGATCAATTAAGCGATAAAGAAGAGTTACTTAAAGCTAAAGATGAAATCCATGAATTAAATAAGAAAGTTTCAAAAATTGATGATGAAAGGGTGTCTATTTTTAAAGAACTTGATTATAAAAATAAGATGATTTTGGCATATAATGTTGAGTTAAATAAGTCTATTCTTAATGCTATTAATGTTGTAATTGATGAAGCTCGTGATAATATTAATAAAAGAAATGTTAAATTAGTTGAGGATTTAGAAAAATCTATTTCTCAATCAAAACATGATGTAAATGAGAAGAATAAAGCTATTGCATATCAAATAAACAGTACTATTGATGCTATGAATGAGCAAATTAAGAACACTAGTACTATTAAAATGATATTAAATAAGAAAAAAATCAATTTAAGAGTGCCTACTGATGATTTATTAAAACCATTTGATTTTGATTTTGATGTTGAACAGCTATTGTCCGCTCAAGCATTAGAATTAGATGCATCTGAAATATTAAAAGAAGTAATGCCTAAACTTCCTGAACCATTTTCCAAATATATTGACACTATAAAAGAGAATAAAACAGAAACAATTGATGTTAAACATTCTAGAGAGGAATAATGAATGAAAACTTTCAACACTGGTAAAATTACTTTTCAATATCCATCTAGATGGGAAGTAGAAAAAGCTGACATATTGAATAACCCTGATTGTATTGCTACATTATCTAAAGGACAAGAAAACATTATTAATGGAGTTATGTTTCCAACTAGAACAACATTAAAGGATTATAAAATATTTATGGAAAATTCAATAAGTGATGATGGAGGAGTCATTTTAAATTCAGAATTTACTAAAATAGCTAATATGGATGCTATTAAATTACATGCAAATATTGATACTTCAGAGCTTAACTTTGATATTCATACTTATGTCTTTATTGAAGATGCTTTCATTTATATTTTTGAACTTAGAACACTAGATATTTCTGGTGTTTGTGAAAATGAATTTAAAGAAATAATTTCGTCATTTAGAATAAATAATTAAAATAATGGACTGTATTCTAGTAAAAAGTCCATATAATTTTTATCAAGTATTTTTAAAGTTGATATATTCTGAGGATTAGTATTAGAGCGTTCTTCAACAAGATTCCTTAAAGAATTGTTTTTTATATGGGTTTGGATTTCTTTTATAACAAATTCTAAACTTTTAATATTTTTTTCTTCTAATTCTTTTTGAGTGATGTTTTCGTAAATGGGGTAGGTATTTAAATCATAAGTTTTAGTGGGAGTTATTAGTGCATTTAGGTAACTATAGTAATTTGAAGATTCACTTAAAAATCCATCAATCCCCATGTAAGTTAATAATGGCATAAATGAAGCTTCTGCAAATGAAAATATGAAATAACTATTAGCTTTAGCATTAATTTTTAAGTTAACAATTATATCAACTAAATCTCTTGGGTGGAGTAATAATTCATCACCATTAGCTATGATGAATCCATTATATCCAATATTTTCTAATTCTTTTAAACATTCGATTCTTAAATCAATATATTTGGACCCTTGAATTACAGCAACATCACAAATATCAACATTTTCCTTTGCAAGTCTTAATGTTTCATCAACATTGAATTTAGCTATTTCTTTGTCTACATTGTATGCTGATCCTTCACTTGGAGATATTTTAAGGTCGTTTTTAAAAAATAATCTTGGTGTTATTTTATTATCTAACTTTCCAAGTCTTCCAGGTCCATTATGGGATTTAATTTCAAATTTGTTAATCATTTAATTCTACCTTTTATTTCTTACTTTCATATTAGTAAACATTGTATTTTAAACTTATCTTATCAGTTAATATTTTTTCTATTTTTAAAAAGGTTTTTAGCAATGTTTTAGTTAGTTATAATTGTTTAATTCTAAATATTGGTTATAATATCTTATGGGGGTATATTACGGAAATTTTAGATTAATTATTGTTAATGCTTAAAATATCTTTATTTTTCACTTTTTTCATTTTTGGGGTTTCCTAAAATATTAATCAAGTGTTATCTATAAGGTAACACAATCGAAAAATTTAGTAAGCTTTATATATGTTATTTTTATAGAATATTAGTATGGATTTGAGGAAAAGATTCCAATGATTATCCGAGGTGTGTTTTCAATGTCTATTTTAGATCGTCTTAAATCTCTATTTAGAGGTAAAGATAATGAAAAAGAAGACATCCCAAAAGATGTTTCTAACACATCTGAAGATGTCTCTGTTAAACCTTTAGATAAAGACAACGTTGATGAATCAAAAAACATTGAAGAAGCTCTTGAAACAACTGAAGAGGTTGTTGAGGAGAAAACTTCTATGGAATCTGTTAAGAAAGATTCTGAAGAAGAAATTCTTGAACAAACAAATGATTCTGAAGATGTTGAAGACTCTAAAGATAAAAAAAATAAAGATGAAAATTCAATTAATAAAGATGAAAAGAGAGATAATATGACTTTATTGACTGATAAAGAATTATTAAATGATACCCATCGTGATCCAGATTTTACTACTGAGTTCATTGATGCGGGAATTGATACTGTAAAACATTGTTTCCAATGTGGTACTTGTAGTGGAAGTTGTCCTTCTGGAAGAAGAACTCCTTATAAAGTAAGACAAATAGTAAGAAAATGTTTGTTAGGATTAAAAGAAGAAGTAATCACTGATGATGCACTATGGATGTGTACTACTTGTTACACTTGTCAAGAAAGATGTCCTAGAAGTGTTAAAATTGTGGAAATTATTAAAAAAGCACGTAACATAGCTGCTCATGCAGGATATATGGCAAAAGGACACAAAATGACTGGTGTTTTTGTAATGAATACTGGACATGCTGTACCTATCAATGATAAAGTAAGAGCATTAAGAACCAAAATTGGTCTTTCTGAATTGCCTTCTACTACTCATTCTTTCCCTGAAGCTTTAAAAGAAGTACAAACATTATGTAAAGTCACAGCTTTTGATGAATTAATTGGTTACGATGAAGCAACTGGTGGATTAAAAGAATAATTTTTTTTGGAGAGTTATAATATGGAAATTGCATACTTCTTAGGTTGTATCATGAACAACCGTTATCCTGGTGTTGAAAAAGCAACCAGAATTTTATTTGACGCATTAGATTTTGAATTAAAAGACATGGAAGGGGCTTCCTGTTGTCCAGCTCCTGGTGTATTTGGTTCTTTTGATGAAGAAACTTGGGCTACAATCGGTGCACGTAACTTAACTATTGCTGAAGACATGGGATTAGATATCATGACTGAATGTAATGGTTGTTTTGGATCTTTAACTGAATGTAACCATATGTTAAAAGAAAATGACGAAAAAAGAGAAAAAATCAATGCTAACTTAGCAGAAATTAACAGAGAATTCAAAGGAACTATTAATGTTAAACACTTTGCACAAATTTTAAGAGACGATGTAGGATTTGAACAATTGGCATCCCTTGTAGAAAAACCATTAGATTTAAATGTTGCAGTTCACTATGGATGTCACTTCTTAAAACCAACTGAAGAAATTGGTATTGAAGAACAAGCTGAAAATCCATCTATTTTAGACGATATTGTAGAACTCACTGGTGTAAAATCTGTTGACTATAAAGACAAAATGATGTGCTGTGGTGCTGGTGGTGGTTTAAGATCTAGAGATATTGATGTAACTGCTAGTTTCACAAAAGAAAAACTTGATAATATGACTGCTGCAGGTGCTGAAGCTATCATTAATGTATGTCCATTCTGCCACATGCAATTTGATGCAGGACAGAAAGAAGTTAATGAAAGATATGGTACTAACTTTAATATCCCTGTGTTCCATTTAGCTCAATTATATGGATTAGCTATGGGATTATCTGCTGAAGATTTAACTTTAGATGCACAAGTTATTGATGCCGCTCCTGCTCTTGCAAAAGCATTAGGCGAAAATGCAAAATAAATTTAGGATTTTTTATCCTTAATTTTTATTTTTTTAGACATTGAAAACACATTTTTGGATGGTTTGTTATCTTGAAAAACTTTTGTTTCATTGATAGCTAATTGTTTTATTATTTTTTTATTTAGTTTTTATATTAATTTTTAATCTTTTTTAGGGATTTTTTATTTTGTTTTATATTACACGAATAATTTGTAATTAATTATATATATCATTAGTAAAATAAATTAGACTATAAAAATTTGAGGTGTATATATGTTTGTCGCAACATTAGATGGTATTTTTAAATACACAGACCTTCCAGAAGAATATGAACCTTATGTTCAATTCAAAGCAACTATTGATAAAAGAGAAATTAACGACACTGATGAAATAGCTATTTTAAACATTGCTGGCACATCAACTCATCACGTTTTATTTTTAGACTCTTATAATAGTATTAGGGAAATTGAAAAAGAATTAAAGGATGCTGATGCAAAAATCAATCATACAACTTTAAAAATTATAGGTGGACACTTATGAACATGCCATCTGAACAAAATTGGTTAGTTCTACATAATCTTCTTACAGATTTAACTAAAAAAGGATATAATATCCCAAATGGAATTAACCCTGAGATGGGACTAATTAGGTCATCTATTAGTTCTTATAAAAGAGACCCATCTCATCCAGATTTAATCAATGGTTTGGCAAAAGCAGAAATGTCTTTAAATAATATTCAAGGAACTCTTTTAACTATTGCTGAAGAAGAGGGCGAAGAATATGTTGATAAATGGCTTGATTTATTTAAACAAGTCATGCAAGGAAAAGAAGTATTTGAATTTTCTAAATCCCGATCCAAATTCTTAGTTAATACTCCACCTGGTTTAATTACTGGTAGAATCACTTTGAAAAAAGCATTAGCTGAAGAAAGAGTTCAAGAAATTGCAGAATGGAATGGATTAATTATTGAATATGATGATGATTTAACTATTCAATTACATGGGGATGATAAAGATCTCAAAATTGGTTTAAAAGAAATGGGATCTTTCTTTTTAGAATAATTAGGTGATTTTAATGAAATTTTTAGCAATAAGTGATGTTCATGGGGAAGATAATGAAAACTTAATTACATATCTTAAAAATAATGATATTGATTTAGTTTTAATTACAGGTGATATTACTAACTTTGGTCCTTTAGATTTTGTTGATGAATTCATAAGTAAAATATTAGGCTGCGATTGTGATGTAATGGCTGTTCCAGGTAATTGTGATCCTGAAGGTATATGTAATGCAATTAATGAATCAGGAGCATTTTGCCTTCATAAAAATATTGTTGCATATGGGGATGCAGTATTATTTGGATATGGTGGTTCAAATCCAACTCCATTCAATACTCCAGGTGAAATTCAAGATAACAAGATTTATGGAGAGGTTTATGAATTATTAGCGAATTATGATTATGTGGAAAATAAAGAAGTTTCCAAAGTTAAAATTTTAGTTACTCATGCTCCACCATATAACACTTGCGCCGATTTAACAGAAAGTGGAGATCATGTTGGTAGTCAAGGAATTTTAAAGTCTATCCATGAATTTGAACCTACTATTAATATTTGTGGTCATATTCATGAAGCAAAAGCTCTTTGTAAAATTGGCACAGTAACTGATGTAGCTAATCCTGGCATGCTCAAGGATAATGGGGCTGTATTAATTGATATTGAAGATGGAAGTAATTATGAAATTAGTATTATTTCTTTAAATGAATAATCATTTTTTTATATGGGTCATTGACTCATTTTTAATATTTTTTCATTGTCTTTTATGTTATTTATTTTTAGTCTATAATAGATTATTCCTAGAAACTTAAGAATTTTTTCTATAGTGTTTTACCAAATGTTTGTATCTAAATATTCATTCACCCAATTTTTGTAGAATGATGTTAAATCGACTATTTTATTGAATTTTTCTTTAAATATTCCTATTAATTCGTTTAAATTTTCATATATTGATTTATATATTTTCGATTTGATTTTACGCCATATATCTTCGATTGGATTTAAATCAGGGCAATATGGCTGTAAAGACGTTAGGTTTATATTTAATATTTCGCATGTTTTTTCAACAATTTTTGCATTCGATTAAATGTTTATCGAAAGTGTTTTCCATGTTTTCAATACATTAATGACATAATGTAATTACAAATTGGAATGCATTGTTTTTTGTGTTTACTTCCATGTATGAGTTGTAATTGATTCCTTAGCCAGTTACATATATTCCAAATTTTATTGGATGTTTTGTTTGTGTATTTCTTTCTCCAAGAGCATATAATACTCTTATGATATTTAGAACATTTTGACAAGATGTTTCATCTAAAAAAAGCAAAATACTCAGTTTTTAGATTTATGAAAGTTAGTTTTTTTTTAAGATCTTCTTCAGGTTTTTTCTGGATGAGTTTTATATTGAATGAATGGTTTTTCATAGTTTAAATTTAGTTTTTGTCTTGTAATGACCCAAACTTGCTTTTCGCTGTATGTTATTCCGTATTTTTCTTCAATAAGATTTCTTACATCTTTTAAATTATATTTTTCTTCATTTCCAGTAATGATTTTTTTTAATTCTTTTAATTGTTGGTCATTTAGGTATGATTTTCGGCCACAATTCGAATAATTTGAAAATAAGCCATCAACACCATTTTCATTATATTGTTTGACCCATCGTTCACCAGTTTTTCTGGATATATTAATGTTTTTTGAGGCTTTAGCAATACTTTCACCGTTTGCAACCATGTGAATCACTAAAAGACGCCTATAAACATTGTAATATTCCCTGTACTCTTTCAAAATATCTGCAATTTCAGAAAGCTCCAAATGTTTCTCAATTTTATTATTAAATTTTCCCATGAGTATATATCTATAACTCATTAGGTATAAAATTTTGGTAAGAAACTATATTTTTTCATACTAATTTTTTTCTTATACTTACAGGATGGGACATGACTCTCATTAATTTTTAAAATTTTTTTCGTTTATTTTTCCTTTAATTTTATATATTATGAAGTATAATCTTTTATTATAGATATTAATATTTATGGTTGTTTTATTTATGGTTTTAAAAGATGATACTATTAATCAGACTATGTTGGTGCCTATGGACTTGAGTAATTTGATTCCTGAAGGTCATCCGTGTTATTTTATTAAAAATGTGGTTGATCAAATTGATTGTTCCGAAGCTAACAAGGAGTTTTTCGTGATAAGCCTGGTGAACCTGCTTATCCTCGTGAAATGTTGCTTAGGATTGGTTTTGATGAGTGTTATTTGATGGTGGATTGTCTTCTCGTGAAATTGAGAGAAGAACAAGAACTGAATATTGCTTATATGTACTTAGCAGGCATGCAAAAGCCAGTTTATAGGGACAATTTTTAAAGATTCAAATTGGATTATACCTGATTTAATTGATGAAGCTTTTAAAACAACTTTAAAGATTTGCAAAAGAAGGAAGATTTAATTAAAATCCACCATTTAATTTTTAGATGGAACTAAAGTAAAAACATCTTTAAAAAATAATAACCAATGAACAACAATTAAAAATAATCATGGAAAGAACACTTTGGAAGAAAAGTATTATAAATTGGATCAAGAAGAAGATTTGGAATTGGGCGATGAATCTGGAAAAATTAGTGTTTCCTGAATCATATTAACAAACAAAAATTCCAAGAAACAGTAAGAGAAAATCAATAAAAAAAAATCCTTTGAAAAAATGATGTAGACCAAAGATAAATTGAGAGCTTCAAGTAAAAACCTCTTAAAACAATCCAGAAGAAAAATCCTGAAAAAAATTTATAAAAAAGCTTGAAAACACTCGAAGAAAAGCTTAAAGAATTCTGGAAAAAATGATGTAATAAAGTGTAAATGATCCAGATTCAAGATTTATGATTAATAAAAAAAAGAGGTAAAATGGGGAATTTGGATTACAATGGACAGATTGCTGTAGACTCACATAAAAGAATAATCCTAGCATCATACATAACAATACAATCCAACAGACCATTACGAACTTGTTCCATTAAATGGAACAAGTACAATCAAATTTAACAGAAATATAACGATGAAAATGCCTGTTAATTACCAAGTAAGTGCAGATAATGACTATTCAACAGATGAAAAACACAGAATATCTTGAAAAAACATGACCCTTGACGGTTACATATCCTCACGAAAACTCTCAAGAAAAGAAAAAAATAGAAATTTGTCCGAAAAACCATTTTTCCAAAAGATAAATTATCAACTATGATCACGAAAATGATGACCTATATCTTCCCCCCCAATTGGTCAACCACTATAGAAAAAAAAGCGAATACCAATACAAAAACAAAACAAGAATCACACATTGGACCAAAGAATGCAAAAAACTGCCCAGTACAAGAATATTGCAGTAAAAACACAACGATACAGAATAATCAGTGACTATGGAAAACATTTCCCAAAAAAAAATAAAAATGCAAAGAAAAATAGAAAACCACAAAAGCCCCACCAAAAAAAATCTACAAAAATACGCTCAAAAAAAACAGCAGAAACTACCATTTGCAAACATGAAACAAAACATAAACCTAACAAAATTCACAACAACAGACTTAAAACAAGTAAAATACAGAGTTTAAACTATACACAATAAGACACAACTTAAAAAAAAAGAATATACAACAAAATAAACAATAGAAAACAACTGAAAAAATAAAATTATTGCAAAAAATTTTTAAAATAAAAAAAATTCTATGAAAAATTAAAAAATTTCATGTCCCATCCTGCTTGAGAGTTTTCGTGAGGATATGTAACCGTCAAGGTCCATGTTTTTTCAAGATATTCTGTGTTTTTCATCTGTTGAATAGTCATTATCTGCACTTACTTGGTAATTAACAGGCATTTTCATCGTTATATTTCTGTTAAATTTGATTGTACTTGTTCCATTTAAT
>NZ_LWMU01000083.1 GCF_001639275.1 Methanobrevibacter oralis | reverse complement strand
ATCAAAAACATGTAAAAAAAATAAAAGAACCAAAGAACTCTAAAATAAAAACCAAAACCAAATTAACTTAAAAATAGAAGAAACAAGAAAAATTACGAAAAAATGGATTTATTGACAAACCCCTTAATAAAATTTTTTAACAGTTTTATTTGATTCATTATTATGATATATGGCATGCTACGGGCATGTTTCTTATTGTATCAAATATATCGAGTCTATACCACCATTTATCTTCTATTTTAATCCATTGTGCGTCATAACCAAAATATCCATGAGAGTTCTGATTCCTCATCACACAAATTATAGTGAATCACAAAAAATATGTAATTTTTCTAATGGATTCATAAAGATGATTATTTATAATGATATATAATTCATTAAAATCATTTTTTAAGATTTCTTATATGATTTCCATCCAATGTTGGAGGTAATCTTTTTGCTTTATTATTTAGTATTATTTGAAAAATTGCAGTATTTATTTTATAATGACTTAGAGAATTCTGATTGACATTTTCTTTTACAGTCATTGCATTCATATCTTTTTATTTTCACCTTAACAGCCAAACCAGATTCTAAATACAAAATTCTCCAATTAAAATCTTTCTTAATAAACTTTTTTTTTTAGAACCACAATATTTTACAATAAGGATAACGCTCTTCTATTTCACCATTTTTATTAACAAAATAATTATCATCCAATATTGATTCAATAGGATAGAATTAATTGAACATAGCATTTTTCAACAATGCTTTTTCCATCTAAAAATCCTTTTCGAATAGGATTTTTAAAATCACCCATTGCTGTCAAGCTAATGGTTTTTAATAGCTTATTTTTTTTCTTATTTTTGGTTCTTTTATTTTAATTTTTTGTTTAATTATTTTGTTTCTTTTATATAAATTTTTAATTTAATTATGTCTAATTTCATGTATTTATAATGGTTGATTTTATTAATTAGTATTTTTAAATATTTATTTAGGCAGTGTTGAATACTTGTCTGAAAACCTTTTAAATTCAAAATAAATAATCAATTATACTTTATTTTTAAAAATAACATATTATTAATATTTTTTTGTTGTTTAATTAGTTTTATGTTCGTTAATATTTAATAGTTTTTATCATTTTGTAAAAATAATCCATGCATTCTTTATTTTACTTAAATCTAAATTATAACTCATTGATTATTAATATTTTGATTAATATCAATATATGATGAAATTTGGCAATTTTAAAAGTTTTATATTTAATATGAGTTTTATAAAAAGATAATTAAATAGTGTGTGGGTGAATATTATTATATATGAAACAAAACAAAAACACCTACAGTTATAATTGGGCTGATAAAATACTTAAAACTTTCGTTAATTCTCGTGATTTCATTGAATTTGAAGAAGATGTTGATCCAGATTGGACTCAAATGATGAGCAATAAAAAAACCATTAAAAATGATTTTTTAATAATGTTAAAATAGAAGAAATATGTCTTGTTTCTGGTTTTAACTTATATAAATGATGGTGTAATTAAATTTGAATTAAATAATTCTACTCTTATATACAAACAAATGTTATGAGTGTTGTAATCCAAATTACAAACACACTATGAGGTCTTTGTGGAATGAGTATATTGAACCTGGATCTAATTTATACTAATCAAACGAAAAGAATTATGCACTTCATATGGGATTGACATGCAATATTTCTTATGAAAAAATAGCAGAAATTCTTTATTTAACCCAAGGAACAATTATTCGCAGAGATACATTATATAAATTTTTTAATGAAAAAGTTGATGATTTCATTGAAAAAATTGAAAATAAAGTTCAAGAAGAGTTTGAAAATAGTAATATTGAATTAAGTGATACTTTATCCTATGATGAGCAATATTTTACCTGTTAAAGGAGAAATGGTTTATCGATTATTCGGCAATGAATCCTGTATCACAATATATCCTATGATAATAAAATATTAACAAAGGATGAATTCAATTCAGATTCAATTAAAAACTTTTTAAAACCAATAATTATTAAAAATAGTATTAAAACTATAGTTACTGATGGATTCATACCATATCCTAAGATTTTAGAAGAATTAGAGGTAGAACACAAAAAATGCAATTTCCACAAAATGCAAAATTTCATTAACCAAATAAAAGGCACCATTAGAGGTTTAAAAAATAAAAAAATAAAAGAAAATGAAGAAAAAAAATAATCGAATTAAAAGAAAATAGAAAAGGACAAAAATGTAGATTAAAAAAAAGATAATGAAAAAGAAGAAAAAATTGTTAAAGAAAAAAAGATTTTAAAAAAAAGGAAATAGACAATTAAGAAAGGAAAAAAGAGAAAATAAAGCAGAATTAGAGACATATGAAAAATGCACACATAATCTTTCATTAATGTTGAAATCAAAAACTAAAAAAACAGGATTAAAGAGATATCAAAAAATCATAGACTCAATTGATGAACTACCTGAAAAAATAAGAGGATTTATTAAAAATATTCAAAAAGAAATAGATAAATTACACCACAAATAAAAACATTCCAACAACAAACAACTGTATAAAATTATACTTCAATGTAAACCCTATTAAAATTATTTAAAAAGAAATACAAAACCATAAAAGGAGTATATAGAGAAACACGACTAAAAACGATAAGATAGATGAAAAAGATAATTTTAGAAAATAAAATCATAAATTAACAATATTATCCAACAAATAATCAGCACTGCCTTATTTAGGGATATTAGTTTATTTTAACTGATTATAGTTGAATTAAGGGGTTGTTCTGCCATGGTTTCTGAAAATTTAGTTTGTGGAAAATTAGGAAATTTTAATAATTATTGTAAAACAGAAAATATTTATTAAGTGGATGTTGCAATTTACTCGGAAAGGAATAATTAAGTTTATCTTCAGTGATTAAATTTCCTTCAGGTAATCATAAAAAAAACGACTTCTTTAGAGTATAAAAATCGTTTTTTAAGAACAAAAACAAAAGATATGTGGTGTTAGAATTAGTAAACAAACAGGTTTCGGAAAAAAAGGCAATTCATAAAATCCACAAGTTTATATATGACATGAATGATGATTTAGTTTCGAGTAATTTATGATCAAAATTAGATGAAATGCCTTCATTTAAAGGATTGCACGTAATGTGCAATTGATTCATCGATTATTGAAAATACCAAATACGAAATTAACATAGAGATGATTTTTGGAATACCTGAAAAAACTCAAACACTACAAAAAGATACTTCTACAGCTAGAATCCTCATGCACGGGGTTAGATGCTCATTGAGACTTCATAATATCCTCAAACTTAATATCAAATAATGTAGATGAAATAACAAATGCATTAATACCATTTAGATGATGCAAAAAACAAATTGGACTTAACAAAAACAATAACACTATACGATAGAGGATTATAAACTCCGTATGAATTAATGTTTAAAACCGATATTATTAAATTCATTCTACTATAAATACGTGGAAAAACATCCAACATTATAAAAAGAAACAACAAAAAAATATGGAAAAACATAAAAAAACAGATAAAACATTTCTTCATTAGCCTAGATTCATTAAAAAATGTAGAAATTTCAAAAAAACGAATGAACTAAAAGAAAATGGCAAGATTAAAAACATAATATAAAAAGTAATGAATTGTAAAAGTAAAACTAAAAAAATGGAAAAACATAAAATACTATTTTATCAATATCTCCAAAAGAAATTTGACAGCAATGGTTTTTGTGATGGAGTTAATTAAAAAAATAGTGTTTAGAAGATAACTAGTTTAGTTATCTTCAAATCTTCTTCTGTCAATTAATTCTTGACGTTTTCCCGGATTCCATCCACCAGATGCAGATTTTGCACGACCTACTTGTTGTACATAACCAGTAATTCTATCATACCATTCTACATCTTCTTTTTCACCACATGTTGGGCAGGTGTTAGATAATCCTTTCATTAAAGTTTTACAATTAAGACAGAAACTTAGAGCAGAACTGTAAGCCCAGAATCCAATATCGGATTTTTTAGCTATTTTATTAGTTAAACTCATTAATGAATCTGGATCTGAGTAAGATTCTCCCATAAATGCATGGAATATGTGTCCACCAGGGGTTAAGCTGTGGTATTGTTCTTCAATTTTGATTTTATCAATAAGTGAAGCTCTAGTATCTACTGGTACATGGGAGGAATTGGTGTAGTAATTAGCATTTCCATCTCCTTGTATAATAGCTTGATCTCCGAATTGTTTTTTATCAAGGGTTGCAAATCTATAAGCAGTAGATTCAGCAGGTGTTTGGATAACAGACCATCTAAGTCCAGTTTCATCTTTTAATTTATTTGCTCTATCGTTAATATATTCAAGACACTTTACACCAAATTTATTTGCTTCTGGGTTTTCAATTCCTTCTCCGAATAAGGACAATAACATCTCATTAAGTCCAACGAAACCAAAGGATAAAGTTGAATTTTGGATTCTATAATAGCTATCTTCAGCTACTTTTTGTTTAAGGAAAGGAAGAATGTGGAAATCATTTAAACATTTTAATCCTTGTTCTCTTCTAAGCATTAAAGTCTCTACAGCTAAATCCATGTATTCATCTAAGTATTCAAATACTTGGGATTCATCTTTAGATTGGTAACCAATTCTTGGGAAGTTCAATGTTACATATGCAAGATTACCAGTTCTTAAACAATCTTGATCCCAGTCACCAGTCCATGTATCTTGTAGACAAGTTCTACATCCCATATAATTTGCCATTTGTCCTCTGTATTCTGGAAACATGTTTACAAAGTAAGATGATCCATATTTAGCAGATAATTCATGAACTAAACGTAAATCTTCTTCATATTCACTGTTTAATGTTTCTTTACGTAAGGTGTATATTGTATTTGGGAATAAATGAGGTTTGCCTTCTTCGTCACCTTCTAATAAAGTTTCAGTGAATGCTCTTTGGATTAATCTAGTTTCTTCCTCAAAATCTCCATAAGTTCCAACAACTTTACCTTTGGGTCCGTATGCAGTTTCATCTTGTAAAAATTTTGGAACTCCAAATTCCAAAGCCATACTTGTAAATGGTACTTGTGAGCCTCTAGCAGCATAAGCCATGTTTAAATTATAAACAAGCATTTGAACTGACTGTTTGATTTCTTCATAGGTTCTGCCTCTTGCAAATGGTGCTACAAAAACATTCCAAAGGGACATTCCTTGTCCTCCAGACATATTTTGTTGGGCTGCAAGCATTATTTCACCAGTATGGTTCATTAAAGTTTCCATATGATTTGGTGCACCTGCAACAGAAGTGTGGTCTCCAGTACCATCCACTTTAAGACCATATCTTATAAAAGTCCTAATATCATGTTGCATACAATTTAAAGGTCTTCCAGCGAAGAATTCTAAATCATGTATGTGTATATCACCAGACATATGAGCATCAGCTAAATTTGCAGGAAGCATTTTTAAAAGAGCATATTGCTTCAATGCTTCATCTGCAACATGTTTATGAATACTTTCGGGGTTATGAATCATATTTGCGTTATCTCTATTACCATTTTCAATTAATGAAGTAATATTATATACAGGAATACCTAAACGAGTATAACGACTTCTTAAATCTTCTAATCCATATTCAACTAATTTTGTGTTAACCATTTCCCTAATCATTGGGGCAGTTAAGTATTCAACATTTAATTTTTTAAGTTCTTTCCATACTTCTGTTGCAATTTCAAAAGCAGTTTCTTGGCTTGCTCCTGTTTCTTCAATTAAAGTATTAGCAATTTTTGATAAATCAAATGTTTCAATTGTATCTCTTGAAGTACGTACTTTTAATTGGGTATTTGCTAAGTATTTATTTGCAATTTCACCATCAATATCTTCTAAACATTCGTATACAATTTTTTTGATTTCTTTAGTACTTATTCCATCATATAGTTGAGATACAACAGTTGCAACAATTTTATCTGATTCAAAGAAAGGGGTTTCAACCATTACTAATGATTTAACTAGCTTTTCATAGCTGAATCTTTCTTTAATTCCATTATTTTTTTCCACGTTAATTTTAATGGATTTATTCAAACTATTTCCTATTTCTGAACTTTTTTCCATTTAATACACCATTTCCTTTGGTTTATTTTTTTTATCAAATTTGAGATAATCCTATCTCACTTGTATTAATCATTTGTTTTCTCTTGTATATATACTGTTCGTCTAAACACGAACAATATTATATTAATATGAAAATATTTTGTTTTGAGAACAAAAATAAAAACTGCAAGAGCAATTAGAAAGTAATATTGTTATTTAGAAGAAAACATCTAAAGAACTTTGTTTTGATTTATCACTTTCAAACAACGAATTAATACCAAATTCTTGAATTTCTAAACGTTGTTTTAAGTAAGGAGATACTGGATATCTATTTACAAGCTCTTGTGAAATTTCAAGATATTTAGTAACTGATCCTTTTGAAACTGATAAAATTAGATTACCACCACATTTACATTTTCCAGTAAGAGGCATACGCCTATATTTTGCACCACATTTTGTACATCTAACTTTTTGTTTAGAAAATGCTCTAGAGTTCCCCATGATATCAGGTAAGAAATGAGAAGATAATACTTTTTCAACAACTCCTCTTTGATCAACTGCTCTAATAATTTCAGCAAGATTAATTTGAGCTTCAACTTTTTCTCTCATTGAAGGTAATGTTTTATAAAGACAGATAGTTGGACCTGCATGAATACTAGATGTGTGGTGTGAAAACATCAATCCCTCATATTGCTCTGGTGTTCCTAAATGTTTTTCAACATTGTCAATATATTCTAAGACTTCTGTTGGTTTTAAATGACTGTAAGTTTTTTCATAAAATTCAACAGGAAATCTCTCAAAAATATCTAAATTGTGAGATTCATCATCTATTTCTTCAGGATCTATTCTAGAAGACAAAACTAAAGGAGCATCCATACTTCCTCCTCTTGTGTTTGGTAGGTATGATTTTGAAAAGTTAATTAAAGCATCTAAAAGCAACATTACAGCATCTTCATCACTATCACAGTTTCTACGTTTTGCAGAATGAAAATAAGGATGAGCATAACAACCCAGTGCTTTTGTAAATCCGACAATACGTCCTAATACTCCTGCTGACGTGTGAGGAGCCAAACCTGCCACTAAATGTCCGATTAAATCACTTTTTTCTTTAACATTATAAAAATTATCCATTCCATATAATCTTGTAAGTTCATCATCAATAAATTGTGCTGTTCTAACTAAATAATCTCCACAATTATTTGATATTACAATATCCTGTACTTTAAGCTCAATAATTTGTTCTTCACTTTCTATAGGGTTACCATAACAATCATGTTCATATCCCATTTTTAAAAGCTTTTCTACTGTTACTCCAATTTCTTTTGGTATAAAATGAGTTAATGGTAAATCAGTTGAATCATGACGGATTGTTCCATCTTTAAAAGTGAATACTTCATTCTTAGCCCTAAGTATTCCTTTTTCAAGAGGTTCAGGTAATTTTGATTCAGAAATCATACCTATTACTCCCTTTACTTCATCAACCTTTCTAACTTTAACATTATCAGAAGCTTTTTTAAGCATGCCTGCAAGATTTATGGATTTTTTTTCTGGTTTTTGGAGTTCTGTTGGTGAACCACAAATTGGGCATATTGAATTAAATGAATTAATTCCACATTCAGGATTAGTACATTTTTTCCTAGCTAATTCTATTTCAAGTTTATTTTTTTTAGCTGCAGTAGCTACTAATCTTCTACTTCCTCCAAAATTTCCAATTGGAAACAAACCATGAGGTGCAGGTCTCATTAATCTTTCTTTTGATTTTTCAGGTCTACCTACACGAGTGCCTATATATGCAGGGGATTTATTTTTAATTTCAATTGAACTTATTTCATTTACTGCTGCTAATGTGTTTTCTTTTTGAGGTAATTTATTAACTAATGTAGCTA
Source organism: Methanobrevibacter oralis (assembly GCF_001639275.1). Classification (NCBI taxonomy): domain Archaea; kingdom Methanobacteriati; phylum Methanobacteriota; class Methanobacteria; order Methanobacteriales; family Methanobacteriaceae; genus Methanobrevibacter; species Methanobrevibacter oralis. The sequence continues at coordinate 1,941 of NZ_LWMU01000083.1, read as the reverse complement.
AAAGAGCATAGGAATGGTCTTTGTCGATTATTATTTTTCCGTCACGTACTATATGAGGAACACCAATAACTTCTAAAACTCTTTTGGGGTATGATAAATCTAATTTCATGCCTTCATTTGGGTTATAAGTTGATTTACATGAAATTATTAAATCAACCAATGAATTTAAATCATCTATTGCAACATCATTATAACAATAAGTGTATTTTGGATGTAAAGGTATATTATATTTCTTTGATAATTTAAAAGCTTCAATAGAAGGGATATAATCATATTCTAGCCTATGTAAATCTAAATCATTATTTTCTGCTTTAAATTTTTCACTCCTTGTTAATAATTGTATCCACCATTCTTCACACCATCCAGAGGGGTATAATGTTTGGTTATTTCTTAAAAATTCACCAAATGCAACAAGCATATCACCTAAAAATAAAATTTCTACAACATTATGTTTAAGTTCATTAGCTTTTTTAACACTATCAATAGCTACAACGTCTCCATTTTTAAGTTTAACAATCGGACCTTCGATAGAATCGACTGGTACAACACAATTACCTTTACCTGGATATTCAATTTTAAGTTGTGTTCCTACAGCTAAAAATTCGAGTAAAGCCATTGTTGCAGGATGCACTCCCATTGTTGCAAGACCAGTGTTTCTAGATCTACCATACCTTAGACGGAAACCTCCTTTTTCTGAGGGATATCCTAATATTGGTCTTCCACCAATAATATCTTGGATGTATTTAGGTTCACTTATAATATCTGATTCGCTTTTGTTGCTATTTTCGTCATCTTTTTTTGGTTTTGAATATTCTTCTAACCAACCCCATTTTCCTAATCCAAGTTTTTTAGAAATTTTTAAGATTTTTTTAGATTTTTGAATTACTCCTTCTACCATAGCTAGAAGAGCTCCACCACGTATGTTATTAGTTTCCACACGTTCTAAATCTCTATGAGATACCTCTACTTTGTCAGTTTGTTCTCCTGTAACTTCAACAGGAATATGTGTTGCTGCAAACCTGACTTCTTCAGGCGTTGGGGAGTATTGTAAGTTTGTAACTTCCGATTCGTAAAGTTCTACTTCTTCTACATATCTTTCAATTTCTTCATCAATAGGTTTAAAATCATCAATATTAATTGCTTCTTTAATTTTATCTCCTAAAAGAACAGCTAATGCTGCTGCTGTACCTCCTGCACTTCTAATAGGTCCTGCAAAATAAACTGCAATATATTTTGTTGAATCAAAGTTTTCTTTAATTTTCACTTGTGAAATTCCTTCTAAAGGAGCAGCTACAACTCCTTCTGTTAAAATAGCTAGTGCAGTTCTTAATGCTTGATCACATCTTTGTTCTTCATTATAATCTGCCTTATCTCCAGTTAATTCGAATTTTCCAGATGCAATTTCTGCAGCTATTTCAAAAGCAACTTCTTCTCTTGTAATGTTTTGCTCTAATTCTTTAATACGATTAGCTACACCAACAGGACCAACTAATCCCTCAACTCTTTCAGCTAAATCCTTTGCTAATGGAACTTCAGTTTCTATTTTAACATCTAATCCCTTAGATCTAGCTTTATTAGCTATATCATATAATTTATGTGTTTCTGATTCTAATCTATCAAAATAATCCATTTTATCTCCTGGAGTTTTTAAAAATTAATCATTATTATATGTATAAATTTTATTATTTAATAATTTAGGAAGGGTGAAAAATAATTTTTATGAGACTGTCCAATAATTATTTTGAAATTTTTTTCTTTTTTATTTTTCTTATTTTTTTAATTTGAATATTAAATTTTTATAGTATTATTTAATTCTAATTTTTAAAAGTAGTTAATTATAAATATGTGAGAATGTAAATAGTTTAATAAGCACAAAAAACTCAAAACATTCTCACATTTTATTTTTATGTATTTTGTGACACTTAAATGTTTTGGTTTTTG
>NZ_LWMU01000082.1 GCF_001639275.1 Methanobrevibacter oralis | reverse complement strand
TAATCAAAAAACGATCCTCATCATTCTCAAAACTCTTAAAATTAGACAAATCAATCAAACTCTCATAATAAACATCACCATCATAAACACGAATATAAAAATCCAACCTCAAATTCAAAACCCTATCCTCAAAAAACCTAACACCATCCAAAAAACCATCAAAACAAAAACAACCATCACCCAAACAATCAAAATTCATATCAAAACTATTATTATTATTATCTAAACGATTTCTCCCAATTAATAAGACTTTACTAACATTATCTATATCATTAGTTAAAATTTCTAAATTTCCTTTAATTAATACTTTATCATTATTAACTTCTAAATTAGAGATATTACAATCAAAAATATATTTTTTTAGCTCTAATGATAAATTTCCATGCTTAGTAGAATATGCTTTTAACACTCTACTTTTTTCTTTTGAAACTACTTTAAAAAATTGATTGTTGTGTGAATACATTATCCTTTTTTTATGACATAACTTTCCTTTAATCGAAATATAAAAATCAAAAATGCCACAATCTTCCATTTCTATTAATTCGTTTAAAGAAAAAATTACCTGATTAGATTCAATTTTTCTTTCTAATCTTTTTCCAGTTTTTCTATGTTTAATTTCAATGAAAAAATTTGGATTAAATAAATTTTTTTTAAAATTAATCTTAATTTCATTATTATCTGAATCTAAATTAATATATGGCTTTGAATAAAAACTAAAAGATTTGTTAAATGTTTTTTTAGCTATTATTTTTGCTCGATTCCTACTCTTGTTTTTTATATGTTTAGCTAAACTTTTCATATTCATAAATATTCCACGAACATCTTTTTTATTTTAAATTATTTATTAAATTCAATTAATTCAAATTCAATAATTTTACAAATCTTTTCAACATCATTTAGTTCTAAACCAACATATAATGGAAGTGAAAGAATTGTATCACTAACATTTTTTGCTATTGGAGTGTTTTTCTTAAAATCATAAGCGGGAAACTCATTACAAGGAGGATAAAAATACTTTTTAGCATAAACATTATATTCTGGTAATTTATCAAAAATATAATCTCTTTCTTTATTAGAATTTAACTTTATAGTGAAGTAAGCATAATTATAATCAACATTATCTTTAGGTCTAATGACTTTTACTTTTGAATTATTTTCTAAATAAGATAATGACTCTAAATATTTTTCATAAAGTTGTTTTCTTTTAGATATTGCATTTTCCACATTTTCTAAATTAACAATACCCATTGCTGCTTCAAATTCATTCATTTTACCGTTTTGACCTAAAAATTGAACTTCCTCAGTATCAGGAGTTATTCCAAAATTTTTAATTGATTTAAGTCTATAATTAAAATCATCATTTTCAAAAACTAAAGCACCGCCCTCTACAGTATTAAAAACTTTAGTTGCATGAAAACTAAACATACTTAAATCACCATAATTACCAATTGGTATTTCATTAATTGAAACATTAAACGCATGAGCAGCATCATAAATAACATTTAAATCATATTTTTTAGCAATTTTATCAATTTTTTCTACTTCACATGGATTTCCAAAAACATGAACCGGCATTATTGCAGTAGTTTTATCCGTTATTAATTCTTCAATATTGTCTGGATTTAAGTTATAATATTCTTCATCAATATCCGCATAAACTGGAGTTAATCCATTGTTAATAATAGATTGTGTTGTTGATGCAAAAGTAAATGGGGTAGTGATTATTTCCCCAGTTAAATTTAAAGTTTTTATAGCTAACTCGAGAGAAATATGGCCATTTGCAAACAATTCAATATTTTTAACACCTAAAAATTTTTTTAATTTTAATTGTAATTCCTGCTCTAAAGGGCCATGATTTGTAAGCCATTTATTTTCCCAAATTTCTTTTATTCTTTTGCCATATTCATCAATAGATGGTAATAAGGGTCTTGTTACAAATACTGGATTTTTAAATTTTAAATTCTCCATGAAATTTCTCTCCACTATAATTATTTAAAATAAAAATATTAGTTTTATAAATTAACTATATATTTGTTTATCATAATATTTATAATGAAAGTTTTAATTGATAAATGTACTTTTAAATTAAAATAACAAAATAAATGAAAATAGAATTAATCATTAACCCATATTGCATCCACAATTCTTTTAGATGCATTCCCATCTTCAATCATACAAAATTTATTATAAAAATCATCATATTTTTCTTTATATTCTTCAGATATATCTTCAATATTCTTTATAGCATTAATTACTTCATCGGTAGTTTTTAATAATGGTCCTGGAACTTCATTATGAATATCAATATAAAATCCTCTAATTTCACTTTCATATTCTTCTAAATCATATGTATAAAATAAAATAGGTCGTCTAAGATTAGCAAAATCAAAAAGTACACTAGAATAATCTGTAATTAAAATATCGCTAATTAAGAATAATTCTGCAATATCATCATAATTACTAACATCGAATGCAAAGTTTTTATAATCTGAAACATCGGAATCTGTAATTAAATAATGAGTTCTAACAAGTATTATATATTCATCAGCTAATGCTTCTTGAAGTTTATTTAATTCTAGTTTTAATTGAAATTTCACTTTTTCAACATCATAAGAGTCATCATCTCTCCATGTTGGAGCATAAAGAATAATTTTTTTGTTTTTAGGGATATTTAAAGTATTTTTTATAGAATTTATTTTATCCTCAGATATATTGTATAATATATCATTTCTAGGATAACCCTTTTCTAACATTTCACCATCATAAGCAAATGAACGTTTTAGAATATCTGTTGAATACTTATTTGGAGAAATAAAATAATCCCATTGTTTAGAATCATTAAGATATCTTTCTTTAGTTCTAGGATTATTTAAATAAATATTTCCAATGTCAAAACCTAACTTCTTAAGAGGAGTACCATGCCATGTGGAAATTAAAATCTGATTAGACCTTTTTATAAATCTTCCAGCTTGTCGAGTATTTGTTACCAAATATTTCGAAGTAGCTACTTCATTAAAATAATCTAGAGAAAATCTTTTTACTTTTTTAGGATTTCCTGGGATTTTTTTGGATTTATCATTAATAACCCATACAAATTCAAAATTATCACTGTAATGTTCATATAAATATTCATATAAATATTTGGGATTATCCGAGTAAAAGTTACCACTAAAACTTTCAAAAATAATTTTATTTTCGTTTATTTTTCGTTTATTTAAAATTTTTTGATAAATAAATGTTGGAAATCTATTTAATTCCTTTATTAAAACTTTGGTTCTATGATAATTAATTCTAATTCTAGCTAAATGTTGAATAATCTTTTTATTTTTGGATTTCAATGCTTTAAATTCGATTTTTTGAATAAGGTTAATGTTTTTTAGATTAAAATTATTAGCAAGTTCACATAACTCATCAAAATAAATTGTTCGCCATTTATTATTAGGATTACTAATAAAGTTTTTTGCAAAATCAACATAGTAATAATTAAATAGCTTATTATCCATTTCTTGTTTAATTAAATCATTGGTTAATTTATTTTTAGATTGTTTATATTCACTGCAATAAATCAAAAATTCATCTTCTTTTTCTTCTTGATTTAAAGATTTTAAATTAATAGGATCATCACTTATTCTTTTTGCATAAATTGCATCTTCAACACCAAAAAAAGTATTACAATTATTTAAAACATCTATCATAAACTCATAATCTGAATTATACCTTTTTGATTCATTAAATCTTAAATTATTAATTTTATCTTTTTTAATTAATGAATGAAGAACTGATAATAATTCTAGCCCCAATGTATTTTCACCTACAACAAGTTTAAATGAAAATTCTTCATTGGTTAATTTTTTCTTTTTTAATGGAGTTGTTAATTCAAATTCTTCCAAGAAACGATCTTTAATATAATAAGTATTTATCCTTTCTCCATTTATAAAATCCCCATTAGTTTTATGTGCAACATCAATAAGTTTAGATAATCCATTTGAAAATATATAATCATCACTATCTATAAAATAAATATATTTACCAGTTGCTATTTCTAAAGCTTCATTTCTAGCTTTTGCAACCCCTATTTCATTATCAAAATATTTTATTATGATATTTGGATAATCATTTAATAAATCATCAATATATTCATTATTTCCATTAATAATAAGAATAATTTCTTCATCTGAAAGATTTTGCTCTTTTAAACTTTCCAAACAATCTTTTAAATATCTTTTTCCTTTATTAAATGGAATGATTATACTTATAAATACCATAATTTCACAATTACAATTAAAATTTCATTTATTCCATATTCTCTTAACAATCCTTTTAGATGCATTTCCATCATCTAAGCTACAGAATTTATTATAAAATATTTCATATTTTTCAGCATATTCTTCTTTTAAAGATTCTATATTCTTGATACTGCCAATAACTTCTTCAGTAGTTTTTAATAATGGTCCTGGAACGTCATTACGAATATCAATATAAAATCCTCTAAGTAAACTTTCATATTTTTCTAAATCATAGGTATAATATAAAATAGGTTTTTTAAGGTTAGCAAAATCAAAAAATACACTAGAATAATCGGTTATTAAAATATTACTAATTAAATATAACTCTGCAATATCATTATATTTACTTACATCATATGCAAATCCTTCACAACCACTTAAATCTAGATGATCAGCAATGAAATAATGAGTTCTAAGAAGGATGATATACTCATCCCCCAGTGATTCTTTTAATTTAGCTAAATCCAACTTTAATTGAAATTTCATTTGTCCAGCACCATAATACTCATCATCTCTCCAAGTAGGTGCATAAAGAATAATTTTTTTATCATTGTCTAATTCTAAATCATATTTAATATGATTAATCTTCTTCTCATCGGCATTATACAATATATCATTACGCGGATAACCCATTTCAAGTATTTCACCATCATAGGCAAAAGCACTTTTTAAAATATTGGTTGAATATTCATTAGGAGATATTAAATAATCCCATTCTTTACCTACATGAATATATGATTTTTTTATATTTGGATCCATACTATGTACATTACCGATGTCCAATCCTAATTTTTTAAGTGGAGTTCCATGCCAGGTAGAAATATAAATTTGATTCGTTTTTTTTGTTAATCTATCATTTTGCCTTCCATTTATTACAATATATTTAGAACAAGCCCATTCTTTATAATATTCTAATGAGAATCTTTTTACTTTTTTAGGATTTCCTGGAATTTTAGTATCAAAATCATTAATAACCCATACAAATTCAAAATCATCACTGTAATGTTCATATAAATATTCATAAAGATATTTAGGACTATCAGAATAGAAATCTCCTCTAAAACTTTCAAAAAGAATTTGGTTATCTTTTATTTTATTTTTGTTATAAATTTTATTGTAAATAGCTGTTTTAAACCTCCATGGAGTTTTAAACATTTTAACAATTTTTTCATGATTAGATTTTATTTTTACTAGCTTTCTAAAAGAACTTTTATTTTTTGATTGTAAAGCTTTAATTTCTTTTTTTCTAAAAAAATTAATACTAATTAAGTTAAAATCTTTAGAAATTTCAACCATTGTATCAAAATAAAATCCTCTCCAACTATTATCAGGATTATCTAAAAAATTAGGTATAAATACCTTGCAATAATAATTATAAAAGCTTTTAACCATTTCTAATTTAAGACAATTATATTTTTCTTCATTTTTATTGCTAATAATTTTAAATATTCTTTTATAATCTTCATAAAATTGTAATGGACTATTATTTTTCATTTCTTGATTTAAAGAAGGTGAATTTATAGGATCATCCCTTATTCTTTTAGCATAAACCGCATTTTCTACTCCATAAAAACTATTAATATTATCCATTATATCAATAATAAAATCATAATCACAATGATAAGTAGAATCAATAAACTCATTATCTTCAATAACATCCTTTTTTATTAAAGAATTGAGCACAGATAAAACTTCATCATGATTTGTTCTTTTACCCACTAATAATGAAATTGCAAATTCAAAATCACTTAATTTATCTTGTTTTAAAGGAGCATCATATTTTTCTTCAAATATTTCCTCAAAACGATCCTTAATAAAAGGAGTGTTTATTCGCTCGCCATTTATAAAATCCCCATTAGTTTTATGTGCAACATCAATAAGTTTAGATAATGAATTAGGGAATAAATAATCATCACTATCCATAAAATAAATATATTTACCAGTAGCTATTTTTAAACCTTCATTTCTAGCTTTTCCAACACCCATTTCATAATCAAATGATTTTACAATTATATTTAAATTATCATGATTTTTTAATAAATCATTTATATCTTCTTGGTTTCCATTTATAATGAGAATAATTTCAATATCACTCAAATTTTCTTCATTTAAGCTATTTAAACAGTCTTTTAAATATCTTTTTCCTTTATTAAATGGAATAATTACACTTGTAAATATCATAATATCACTATTATATATGTTTCTAATAGTTATAAATGGCACTTTCAAAAACTTAAGAGATAAATTATTTTTTGATTAATCTCTGAACTTAAATTTTTCACGATAATCTATTTAGTAAAAAACTTGTTTAAAGTGAAATCATCTAAGTTTTTGAAAAAGCATTGTAAATTATATTTTTATATTCTTCTGTTTTATTAACAACGATATTATCATTTTTCCCTATTATTCTAGTTATCGAAGCTATTAATTCTGGAGAATCAACAATAATATAATCAAAAGAAGAATATAATTCTTTAAATTGATAATTTTTTATATTTTTAGGAACATCATTATGAACCCAAATAATTTTTTTTGCACTAACATTAGAAAACATCCATGATTCAATATCTCCACTACCATCAAAATCAATTACACAATCAAAAGGAAAATTTGGATATTGTCTATCAACTAATCGTTTAAATGAATCATATAATATTAATGGACATTTTTCACATTTATTTGAGTTAAAATATTTATTGAAAGCTCGTTTTTCTGAAATAGTTGGATTAAAATAAAATCTCAAAGGCATATATTTAATTCCCTTTGGAATACTTTTAAAAATTTTTTCATGATTATTAATAATATTTTTATCCCATTGTTTAAATGAAATATAAAAATTAAAATCGTTTGTATTTAATTTAGACAAAAAATCGATTAAAGAAGAAGAAAGCTCACTATTAAAAAATAATCCTGCATAAATTAAAATATTAGATTTATTAACATCTATTTTCTTTTCTTTGCATATTTTTTTACCCTTAATTATGTGTTTACAAAGATATTTTACTGCATTAGGTCTGTCATATTGACAAAATTTATTTATAAGATTAGAATCATCATAATTTTTACCTAAATTAAGTTCATTTATTAAATCATTTGTAGTTTGGACTTTTGGAAAAGGTAATTCTTCAAGAGCAAAATAAGTTCCCCTATCTTTCATGTATTCCTCTTCATCATAATTAAAAAGAACAATCTTCTTTCTAGTATTTGCAAAGTCAAAAAATACACTAGAATAATCAGTAACCAAAACATCAGCAATATTTAACACATCGTATATCTCATAATCTTCAGGAAAAGTATGAATATGATTAAATTTAGTAAAATCAATTTTTGACTGGTTTAAAACATGCAATTTAACAAGAAAAATTTGATTGTCGTTTAATTTTTTATCTAAATCAAATAAAAAATTTTCAATCATGTTTTTTTGCTCATTATCTTTCCTATCCATTAAAATTCCTTTAAATGTAGGCATATAAATAAAAATTTCCTTATTAACATATCCTAATTTAGATTTAATTTCATATCTACGAATATCATCAAAAAAAACACTATTTCGAGGATATCCTTCAAATAAAATTTTCCCAGAGTATATCTCATCAATCATATATGCACTCATCATTTTTTCACACATATATTCATTAGGATACAATAAATAATCAGAAGACATTAAAGTATGCTGAACATTAGCAATTGTATGTTCCTCAGCAATATTATCTATTCCCATTAATTTTAAAGGTGTTCCATGCCATGTATTAATAAATATCTGTCCTGGGCGTTTAACATATTTCGGTCTTATACCCGAATCCGTGAAAATATATTTTGCTTTTTCTAAAACTTTAGTTGCAATTGCTTCTTTTTCTATGATTTTATGAATATTTAAATCATAATTCTTAATTAATCTTTTAATTTTAGGAATAACTTGTTTTTTAGCATGAACATGAATTTTTAAATTATTATATTCTTCTGAAGATAATTCCTCAGCAATTCTAAAAATATTGCCTGTAAAATCAAGTCCATCTTTTGACTCTAAATAAACAATTTCATCATCGATTTCTTCATTATAATAAACATTATAAATAGCAGAATTTAAAGTACAATCCTTAAATGATTTCAATCTTTTATTAAATGTCATTAAAATCCCTTACTATTTTATATTATTTAAAATAATACAAAAAAAATTAATATCCATCATCTATTACTAAATTTTGAACTGTTTTAGATGCTTTTAAAAACATTGTTCCATTATAATTACAATGCACGGTATAATTTCCATTTTCTAAAGCATTTAATTTTACTGATGCATGGCCCATATTATCAGTAACAACTGTTGATTTATTAGCCCAGCCATTATTATCTATAATTTTAACATCAACACTCTCATTAGCTAAATAGTTTCTATAATCATCTTTAAGTTCTAATTCCACATTATCCCCATTTTTAAGAGTAGAATTACTAACTACATTAATTTTAGTTGGATGAGTATTAGCTGATATATATGCAAATGATCCAATAGCTATTATAAGTAAAACTATAAAAACTAGAATTATTGTTTTTTTCATAGATAATCTCCAAAAAAATTAATTACCATGAACTAATAAAACATCTTTTTGTGTTGTTTTAAGTACTTTTTCGGCTACGCTTCCAATAATCAATTTATGAAATCCACTTTTACCTGATGCAGAAATAATGATTAAATCAATGTCTTCTTCTTCAGCAAATTCACAGATTACTTCAGCTGGAAAACCAACAATTACTTTTTTTGTAACAGGCATATCTTCATCAAACAATTCTGCCATGCTATTAACATATCCTTCAGCTTCTTCGTACATTGCACGATTAACTTTTTCAATTTCTTTTTTGCTTTGAAATGTTGTAGCTGTTAATTTAGATGCAACAGATAATATTATAACTTCGCCATCATCAGATAATAATTTTGTGGCTCTTTCAACTTCTTCAGATGCAAATGTAGAACCATCAGTAGGTAATAAAATTTTTTTATACATAATATTTTTTTTATTATTAATAGTTTATAATACTTTTTAAAAAGGGGACTGTCAATTTGTTAGCTCTTGTTTTCGTTTTTCGATCCAGCCATCTTTTTGGTGCATTATCTGATTGAATATTCCTTCTAATGTTCTAAATTTCTTTTTGTGTGATTTGGGCATTGTATTTCCAATGTAATTTTCTATTTGATTGTTAGTACAGTCTAGTTTTCCTTTGTGTCTTTTTTTAAGGAAGTGTATGTATTTTTTGTATTCTGGGAAGAATTTTTTCTTTAAGTATTTTGCTAGAATTGGTGGATAAGTTTATTAATTTTTCTTTTAGGAAATTGATGTATTCATATTGCTTCTTCGTAGGTTTCTTTTTTGAATAATATTGTAAAAATATGCTTAAATATTCGTTGATTTCATATTTTGTAGTTGTTTATCCATGTTTTTGGATTGTTTTTTGATTTGTGTTTCTGAGAGCTTAGGGTTTTGTTTTTTTAGATTGCTTTCATATTCTTTGCGTATTTGCTTTAGTTCTTCCCTAAGTTCTTCATTGATATTTAATAATAAATGAAATGTACAGTGTTGGTGATCAAATCCAATTTCTCTCATTATTTTATCATATCCTGGTTTTAAATCCGTTACAATTGCAATGGACTCTGTTGCTTTGATGCTGTTTTTTATAAAATTTTTTGTTGTTGCAGAAT